>DATHOG010000220.1:0-29907 GCA_035485115.1 Candidatus Sulfotelmatobacter sp.
TATCGAGCCGGACTGGGTGCTGATTTACACACTCACCGAAAAAAACACGCACGTCCGCTTTGAACGCACCGGCACACACAGCGATTTGTTTCGCTAAAAGACCTTAAAAACATGGCCCACATCCACGAAAAAATTGATTTCACCGTCGCCATCTTTGTCGTTCACGAAAACAAAATCCTGCTCATCCATCATCGCAAGCTCGATAAATGGCTGCCGCTCGGCGGGCACATCGAGCTGGACGAAGATCCGGAACAGGCGGCCTTGCGCGAGGCGAAGGAGGAAAGCGGCCTCGACGTGGAACTCCTCGGTGAACGTCCGCCCACGACCTCGCCCGGCACCCGCGCGCTCATCGCCCCGCGCTTTCTCGACATTCATCGCATCAACGACACGCATGAGCACATCGGCATGATCTACTGGGCGCGTCCGAAAAGCGGCGACGTCCAGCTCGCCACTGCGGAACATCACGCCATCCGCTGGTGTTCGCTGGATGACTTGAAAAAACTTTCGCCGCCCGTGACCAGCGCGGTGGAATGGTATTGCCGCCAGGCCCTCGAGGAAATTTCCCGATGACCCATCGCCAGCTTAAGGCCGGCTATTTCACGCTCGCGGGACTGAACACCTTCGCGTCGTCGTATTATTTCAACTACCTGTTCTTTTTCCTGCGCGACCATTTCGGTTTTGGCAATCGCGGCAACCTGTGGGTCACCGCCCTGTCCGGGCTGATCTACTTTTTTGCCGCGTGGCAATGCGGCCGGTTCGCCGCAAAATTTGGCCGCGTTTTCAGCCTGAAGCTCGGATTCGTTTCGCTCGCCGTCGTGATGGCCGCGGCCGGGTTGACGTCTCATAGCCTGGTGGCCCAATTGGTTTTCGTTTCCCTCTACAATGTCGTCCTGCTGCTGACGTGGCCGGCGCTCGAATCGCTCGTCAGCGAACGCGAATCGCAGGCCGGCGTGCAACAAATGGTCGGCATCTACAACTGCACCTGGGCCGGCACGGCGGCGATCGCCTATTTTACCGGCGGCAAGCTTTACGATGCGTTCGGCCCGGGCGCGGTGTTCTGGCTGCCGGCGGGAATTTTCTCCGGTCAATTTTTGTTGCTGCTCTGGCTGGAAAAAAATCACGACACCGTGCTCGCGGCCACGCCGGAGCCGGCGAAGAAATCTCTGCAAAAGCCGTACGAAGTGCGATGTAGTGTCCGGCCTGTGGCCGGATATGAGGCGCTTGAAATGGAGTCGGTCGAGGCACAGCCTCGACACTACAACGAAACTTTTTTGAAGATGGCGTGGCTCGCCAATCCGTTCGCCTACGTCGCCATCAATACGCTGTTCGCCGTCATGCCCGGCGTCGCGGACAAGCTCGACCTGTCGCCCACGCGGGTCGGGCTGGTCTGTTCCGTCTGGCTGTTCGGACGGCTCGCGGCCTTTGCGCTTTTGTGGCGCTGGCACGGATGGCATTACCGCTTCCGCTTTTTGTTCGCCGCATTCGTCGCGTTGATCGCCAGCCTCGCCACCATCCTGCTGGCCACGCACCTGTGGCTCGTCATCCTGGCCCAGGTCTTTTTCGGCCTCGCCACGGGGTTGATCTATTATTCATCGCTGTTTTATTCGATGGACGTGGGCGAGGCGAGCAGCGAACACGGCGGCTGGCACGAGGCGTTCATCGGCCTCGGCGTTTGCGTCGGACCCGCAACGGGCGCGGCGGCACTCACCCTGGCGCCGCAATCGGCCAACGCCTTCGCCTGGGCGGTATCGGGCCTGCTGGTGACCGGCCTGGGCGGCCTGCTCTGGTTGCGCCAGTCGGCAAAAAGATGAATGAGAGCATGTAAAAAATGCACCCGTTTGTTTCCGTGAATTTTCTTCCTCACCCGCCATAGCCGCTGTCGCTGCTCCCGCTGGGAGAGGGTGAAACGCTCGCAGCTTCAAACGTAAACCAGCGGCTGGGTTGGAGAACACTGCACTCAAAGAAAGAAAAAGCGCACATGGCTGTCCCCTCTCCCAGCGGGAGAGGGTCAGGGTGAGGGAGAGCGCTGCGCATGGAATAAACGGTCACAGTTTTTCTTGAACCGCTCCAAAGTATTTTTTAAACCGCGTTAAATTCGCTTAATTTTTCCCCGCCGCCATCCTAAACTCCAATCACATGAAAGCCGTGCCGTTGCCCCCCGCGCTGTTCCGCCTGAATCGCGAACGCCTCGTCAAAAAACTTCCGCCGCGTTCGCTCGCCGTCCTCAACGCCAATGACATCATGCCCACGAATGCCGACGGCACCATGGGCCATCTGCAAAACGCCGACCTTTTTTATCTCACGGGCATCCATCAGGAAGAGACGATCCTCGTCCTGGCACCAGATGCCTTTGACCCCGCACACCGTGAAATTCTTTTCCTGCGCGAATCCAGCGAACACCTGAAGACCTGGGAGGGGCACAAGCTGACACGCGAGTCGGCGGCGGAAATTTCCGGCATCCAAAACGTGAAACGGCTATCCGAGTTCGAGACGATTTTCCGCGCGTTGATGTGCGAGATGGAAAATGCGTTCCTGAACAGCAACGAGCACCAACGCGCCGACGTCGCCGTGGAAACCCGTGACGCCCGCTTCGTGCACCATGTGCAAAAAAAGTTTCCACTGCATCATTACCGCCGGCTCGCGCCGCTGCTGCACGAACTGCGCACGGTGAAATCGAGTTTCGAGATCGACGCCATCAAGGCCGCGTGCGACCTGACGGGCCGGGGTTTCCGCCGGGTGCTGAAATTTGTGAAGCCCGGCGTGAACGAGACCGAGATCGAGGCCGAGTTCGCGCACGAATTTATCAAGCACAAGGGCCAGTTCGCGTATCCGCCCATCATCGCCACCGGCGCGAACAACAACGTCCTGCATTACAACCAGAACGACCAGCCGTGCAAAAAGGGCGACCTGCTGCTGCTCGATGTCGCGGCCGGTCTGGGCAATTACATGAGCGATCTGACGCGCACCATTCCCGTCGGCGGAAAATTTTCGCGCCGCCAAAAGCAGGTGTATAACGCCGTGCTGCGCATCTTCCGCGCCCAGGTCTCCGCCTGCGTGCCCGGCAAGACCACAAAGGACCTGCGCCTGGAATGCGAGGAACACACGGCCAAGGAATGCGTGGACCTCGGCCTGTTGAAGATGTCCGATCTGAAAAATCAAAAGCCGGACGCCCTTGCGGTGAAAAAATACTTCATGCATGGCGTCTCGCATTCCATCGGCCTGGATGTGCATGACGTGTCGAACACGGGTGCGCGGATCGCGCCGGGCTGGGTGTTGAGCGTCGAACCGGCGATCTACATCCCGGAGGAAAATTTCGGCGTGCGCATCGAGAACACCATCCTCGTCACGGAAAACGGCCAGCGCGATCTGATGGCGGACATCCCCATCGAAGCCGGCGAGATTGAAGATTTGATGAACCGCTGAGGCTTTATAGCAGTTCAAGAAAACTTGTAGCCATTCGTTTTCTTCAATTTTCTCCCTCACCCGCCATAGCCGCTGTCGCTGCTCCCGCTGGGAGAGGGTGAAACGCTCACAGCTTCAAACGTAAACCAGCGGCTGGGTTGGAGAACACTGCACTCAAAGAAAGAAAACGCGCACATGGCTGTCCCCTCTCCCAGCGGGAGAGGGTCAGGGTGAGGGAGAGAGCGTGGCAATCACCACGGCTACAGCATTTTAACGCTCTAACTCGGCGTCGGCGCACCCACGCCGATGCCATGCTTCAAACAGTACGCCCCGTTATCCACGTATTTTTGCGCCCACCATTTCAGGCCGGCGCGCTCTTCCTTCGTCAGTTTCCGCACCACCTTTGCCGGCGCACCGAGCACCATCGAGCCGGGCGGAATTTTGGTTCCCTGCGTCACCAGCGCCTTCGCGCCGACGATGCTTTGTTTGCCGATGACTGCGCCGTCCAAAATCACCGCGCCCATGCCGACCAAAACCTCGTCGCCGACCGTGCATGCGTGCACCACCGCCGAATGACCGACCGTCACCCAGTTTCCCAGCACGCACGCAAATTTATCGGCGAGATGCAGCACGGCGTTGTCCTGCACATTTGAGTGGTGACCGACGACGATGCGGTTGATGTCGCCGCGCAACACCGCGCCATACCAGACACTGCTATGCGCGCCGAGCGTCACGTCACCGATGACCGTGGCGGTTTTGGCGATGAAAACGCTTTTGCCCAGCCGGGGTTGCCGGCGGAGAAATTTATCAAGTTGCGGGTCAAGTTCAGCCATGCGGATAGTTTAGCAAAAAACTTTTTGAAGCACTAAACCCAAAAAACGAGCCACGACACCATGCCTCTTGCCTGAAAGCAAGCGAACGAAAAACCGGTCAGCCCGTTGAATGAATCCTGAAAGGATTCAAATCATCCAGCCCGGCGTTGCCCCGCGAAGCGGGGCTACGCTGGGAATACAATTCACAAATTTCTTCAACCCTGAAAGGGTTGAATCATCTGCCTGCCTCACACATCATCCTGTCATGGCGCAATCGCTTGCAAAAATCATCGTCCACACGATTTTTTCGACCAAAGAACGTCGTCCGTTTTTACGCGACAAAGCCCTTCGCGAAGAATTGCACCGTTATTTCGGCGGCATCCTGGCCAATCTTGACTGCCAGCCGCTCATTATTGGTGGTGTTGAAGATCATGTGCATATTCTCTCCAAACTCTCGCGCACTTGCGAGGCGGCAGAGATGGTCAAGGAAGTCAAACGCAGCTCAACACTCTGGCTTAAAAACAAAAGTCCGGATTTGCACGACTTCGCGTGGCAGAGTGGCTATGGCATTTTCTCCATCGGCTATTCGCAGGTCGAAGAAGTGCGCAAATATATTGCCGGACAGGAGGAACATCACCGTTCTATTTCGTTTCAGAACGAATTCCAAAAATTTTTAGAACGCTACGCCATCGAATTCGATGAACGATATGTATGGGATTGATTCAACCCTTTCAGGGTTGATGATTCGTTTGCACGTTAACCCAGCGTAGCCCTGCTGCGCAGGACAACGCTGGGCTGGTTGATTGAATCCCTTTGGGATTCACCCAAACCGGGTCCCCCGAATGCGTGATTGCCTCATCCTGCCTCCTCGCGCAAATTTGGCGGATGCAATCACTTCGTTCAGCGTTCATCGGCCTTATTGCTGCCGGCGGCTTTGTTTTTAATGCCCTTGCCGATGATGCCACGACTGCGCCGTCGCCGCGCGAGCACCTGTCGCTGGACCGGAACTGGAAATTTCACCTCGGCGATGACTGGCCCGGCGCGCTCAATCTCGCCAAGGCCGGCGCCAGCTCCGGCCCCGCCTCCGAAAAATTCAGCGACCAGTCGTGGCGCTCGCTCGACCTGCCGCATGACTGGGCGATTGAACTGCCGTTCGACCGGTCGGCGGACACGTCCCACGGTTTCAAACCCGTCGGCCCGGGCTTCACGAAAAACAGCATCGGCTGGTATCGCCGGCAATTTGATCTGCCCGCCGAGGATTCCAGCAAACGCATCTGGCTGACGTTCGACGGCGTGTTCCGCAACGCGACCGTCTGGGTGAACGGCTGGCTCGTGACCCAGCACGACGGCGGATACTATCCGTTCCGCGAGGACATCACCGACGTGTTGCATTTCGGCGGCACGAACCTCATCACCGTGCGCGTGGATGCGACGAAATTCGAAGGCTGGTTCTACGAGGGCGCGGGCATCTACCGCCATGTTTGGCTGGACAAAACCGCGCCCGTGGCCATCGCGCCGGATGGGGTTTGGGTTTACAGCCAATTCATCGGCAACGTGCCAGAAGGAGAAGGTCATGTTGCGGTCCATATTAAAACCACAATTCAAACGACCGATGAAACTCCAAATAATGGCATGCCGCCAGATGGAACGATTCGCCAACAACTTTATGATCCCAGCGGAGAACTTATCGCTGACGGGCTTCCTCAGCAATTCGGGCTATGTCCTGGACAAACGCGAGTCACCAACTGGCAAGATAAGCAGGATGGTATTTACCATCAGCGTGAGATTTATAATTCGTTTCTATTAACGCCACCTGATGTAGGAGACTCGGGAAATGATTCTTGGGCACCAGATATGATGGTTATTAAAACGCCCATTCTTTGGTCCCCTGAATCACCCAAACTTTACAAGCTCGTCACCACAATTTTGCTTAAGAATAAAATTGTTGACCAAAAGGAAACCTCCTTCGGCATCCGCACCGTGGCGTTCGACAAGGACAAGGGCTTTTTGCTGAACGGACAGCCGTATGAATTGAAAGGCACCTGCAACCACCAGGACATGGCCGGGGTCGGTGCGGCGCTGCCGGATGCGTTGCAGGAGTTCCGCGTGAAGGCGTTGAAGGGATTCGGCTGCAATGCCATCCGGACCTCGCACAATCCGCCCACGCCGGAATTGCTCGATGCCTGCGACCGCCTCGGCATGTTGGTCATGGACGAGAGCCGCCTGCTCGGCAGCGATTCGGAGAACCTGAAAAAATGGTCCGATCAGGTCCGCCGCGACCGCAATCATCCGAGCGTCGCCATCTGGAGCATTTGCAACGAGGAACCGCAACAGCACTCCGCCCAGGGCGGCCGGGTGGGCCTCTCGATGCAACGGCTGGCCAAGCAACTGGATCCGACCCGGCCCGTGACCGCCGCGGAAAATGTCGGCGACGATTTTGCCGGCCTCATGGGCGCGCTCGAGGTTCGCGGCTGGAATTATCACATCGGCAAAAAGCCCGGCGAATACGGCAAGGAGCCGGACAACTATCACGCGAAGCATCCCGACCAGCCCAATGTCGGCACGGAACAAGCCAGCACCGTCAGCACCCGCGGAATTTATGAGAACGACAAGACGCGCGGCTACGTCAGCGCCTACGATACTAATGCGCCGGCCTGGGCGAACACCGCCGAGGAATGGTATGGCGTCTTCGCCGTGCGCCCGTGGTTGAGCGGCGGTTTTGTGTGGACGGGCTTCGATTATCGCGGCGAGCCGACACCGTACGCGTGGCCATGCATCAATTCACATTTCGGCATCATCGACACCTGTGGTTTCTGGAAGGATGTCGCCTGGTATTATCAGGCATGGTGGACCACGAACACGGTTCTGCATCTGCTTCCGCACTGGAACTGGGCCGGGAAGGAAGGCCAGGAAATCCGTGTGGATGCGTTCAGCAACTGCAAATCGGTGGAACTCTTCTTGAACGGCGACTCGCTCGGCAAACAGGACATGAAACCGCGTTCACACCTGTCCTGGCAGGTCAAATACGCACCGGGAACCTTGTCGGCCCAAGGTTTTGACGCCGCCGGCAACGTCATCGCCGAAACGAAGGTTGAAACCACCGGTGACGCGGCGCAAATCCAACTCACGCCCGACCGCGCCGTCATCAATGCCGATGGCGAGGACGTGAGCGTCTTCACCGTTTCCGCGCTGGACGCACAAGGACGGGTCGTGCCCGTGGCGCAAAACCAGATCAACTTCAGCATCGCGGGCGCCGGGAAAATTCTGGGCGTGGGCAACGGCGATCCGAGTTGCCACGAGCCGGATGTTTTCATCCCGCAAACGCCGGTGCACAGCCTCGCGGTGAACAACTGGCGTTACAAACTCGCGAACTTGCCGGCCAAGCGCGACGCATTGGCACCGGAACATGCGACGAACTTTGATGATTCAGCCTGGACCACCATCAAAAAGGCGACCGACGGCGGCGCGGACGACCTGCCTTTGAAGGAGGGCGAGACGGCCATTTATCGCGCGCACTTCGCGCTGACGGAGGACGAAGCGAAAAGTTTCGGCGCGCAAATCCGTTTCAATAAGATCGATGACCATGGCTGGATTTACGTGAACGACCAGCACGTGGGCGAATCGCATAACTGGGAGGATCAGCCGGTGTTCGATATCAAAAGCGCGCTGCACGCCGGCGACAATGTCGTGGCCGTGGGCGTAAAAAATGACGGGGGCAGTGGCGGTGTAAGCCCGGACGTGAATGTGGAAATCATGGGCAATCCGCAGCCAACGCCCTGGTCGCGCAGCCTGTTCAACGGCCTCGCGCAAATCATGGTGCAATCCACGCGCGCTGCGGGCGAAATCAAACTGACCGCGAGCGCGGACGGCCTGCAACCGGCGACCTCCACGGTGACGACCCAGTCCGCCGTCGGACGACCGAGCGTGCCGTGAGCGATTTACGAGCGGTGAGCGGGGTATTAGGTAGGGACGGCGCGCTGCGCTGTCCGCGACCGAGCGAAGTCAAGGTCGCAACGAACGAGAGAGACGCGTGTTTCTTCGCGCGTTTCCGGCGGCTTTACCGCCGGGGACATCGCAGCGCGATGTCCCTACCAGCCAAATAGTTCCAACACGCTAATTCCACGCTTTTGTTTATGGGGAGGTTTTTTATCATACCGGAAATTCTATGAGCAAAACTGCATTGTTGTTCGCTGGTCAGGGCGCACAGGTCGTCGGCATGGGCAAGGATCTGGCCGCGCAATTTCCGACGGCCAAAGGCTGGTTCGACCGCGCGAACACCGCGCTCGGCTACGACCTGGCCCATATCTGTTTCGACGGGCCGGAAGCCGAGTTGACCAAGACCGAAAACGCGCAGCCGGGCATCTTCCTCGTGAGCTGGATCTGCTTCGAACTGCTCAAGGAAAAGGTGCCGGGCTTGAAATTTGACGCCACCGCCGGGCTTTCGCTCGGCGAATTCACGGCCCTTACGGCGGCGGGCGCGATGAGTTTTGAGGACGGCCTGCGCGTGGTCCGCCAGCGCGGGAAATTCATGCAGGAAGCCTGCGACACCACCAAGGGGGGCATGGCCGCCATCATCGGTCTGGACGAAGCGCCGACGCGCGAAGTCTGCACGGAAGCCGGCGTCGTGCTCGCAAATCTGAACTGCCCCGGCCAGCTCGTCATTTCCGGCGAGGCGGAAAAGATTTCCAAGGCCTGCGAACTGGCGAAAGCCAAAGGTGCCAAGCGGGCGATTCCGTTGCCGGTCGCGGGGGCGTATCACTCGCCGCTGATGGCGAGTGCGCAGGTGAAACTGCAAGGCGAGCTGACGAAAATCAAAGTTTCCACACCGCTCGTGCCGGTGATCTCCAACGTGACGGCCCAGGCGCACGGTTCGGACATTGCGGCCCGGCTTGTGGAACAGGTCTGCGCCGCGGTCCTGTGGGAAAATTCGATGCGCAACCTGCTGGCTCAGGGCTACACGCGGTTCATCGAACTCGGCCCGGGCACGGCCCTGAGCGGCTTCATGAAGCGCATCGACAAAACCGCGACCATGCTGAACGTCGCGGACGCGGTGAGCCTGGAAGCCACGGCCAAGGCGCTGGCGGGTTGAACGATTTGAGCCGATCTCCTAAAAAGGAAAAAGGCGGCCATTGTTGGCCGCCAGAAATGGAAAACCACCTTTTCAAGGATACGTATAATAAGCCTGCCGGAACGGCACGTCCCAAATAATGTCGGGAAGCAATGCTTCACTCTCGCCGGTGGCGGGCAGTCCGGATTGCTGCGCGGTTTGAACATACTTGGTCTTGAAGTAAGACGAGTGACCGTCAAAAAAACTGATGATTCCACCTTTATTATGCCGCGAACCGAAGCTGTTCTGTCGGTTGGCCGGATTGACCGAGTTAAACTGGGGTGAGGCATTAACCACCTCGGTGACCGGATCAAAAACACCATCAAACATGAATACGGTTGCCGTGGGGTATTGCAAGGAAGTCATTTTTGGCATGATCGGCGTGCTGGTTGGGTCTGTCGGGCTTTTATTAACACTCGTACCCGTGCCGGAGCGCTTCAAGTCAATATTCATCTGATAGCTGAAAAAACCATAGACACCGTTACCAGACAAGATGTTTGCAACTGTAGCATCAGTCATGGAGGCACCAGGACATTCCCAGATTTTTCCCTTTCCGCCAGGAAACGGCATATATTGTTCAGCCTTGTTTGGCCCGCCACCGGGCGCGTTTTGTTCATCTTGGTAATAACTATTTAGAATCCGTTCACCTAAGAGCGGTGGCAGCGTATTGTACCACGCGCGCATATCGTCCGGGTACCCATTGCCCGCCCCACCGGGATAACTGCCGGTATTAGGAGAGCCGTCCAGTGGCATTCGGTCGTTATTATCACCACCATATATTTGAATGGCCAAGCTCCACTGTTTCATGCTGGAAAGACAGGAGGCCTGCTGCGCCTTTTTCTTGGCCATCGCCAAAGCCGGCAACAGCATGGCCGCCAGGATGGCGATGATGGCGATGACGACGAGGAGTTCAATGAGCGTGAACCCGCCGGATGTCTTTTGGCTACAATTCGGCTGTGCTTTTTTCATTTTTTGTCCGGGTTTTTGACCGTCCCATATGGACAGTTTTGATTATTTCTTCCTTGAAAACAATCATACGGGGGAGAAAATTTTAATCAAGGAGAATGAGGCTTTTTTTTGCGCTGGTTATTAACAAAAACGATGTCGAGGAACAATGTCCGGGAATGATTAAAATTGAAAAAAAACGGGTTCCACGCATCATGCCCACGGTCATGCAACGGAGCGATAAAAACCCACCCGAAATCCGCTGGATTTACGCCGGTTTGGCGGTATTGACGCTGGCGCTCTACCTGCCGGCACTCACCCACAATTTCGTGGAATACGATGACCAGCAATATGTAACCGATAATCCGCACGTGCAGGGCGGTTTGACATGGAGCGGCTTGATGTGGGCGTTCGGCTATCACGCCGGCAACTGGCATCCGCTCGCGTGGCTTTCGCACATGGCGGACTGCCAGATTTTTGGCGCGCGTCCCTGGGGGCATCATCTCACGAACATCCTGCTGCATACGGCCAATACACTGCTGCTGTTCGCGCTGATGAAGAGGTTGACCCGCCTGCGCGATGATGCTCCGGCGCGGCAAGCCGGTTTCGTGTGGCGCAGCGCGGCGGTGGCGGCGCTGTTCGCGTGGCATCCGCTGCATGTGGAATCCGTCGCGTGGGTGGCGGAAAGGAAAGATGTCTTGTGCGCGTTTTTCTGGCTGCTCACGTTGCTGGCATATGCAAAATTTTGCGAACCAGGAAATCCCCGGTCCAAAGTTTGGTATGGCGTGACAGTGCTCGCGTTTTGCTGCGCGCTGATGGCCAAACCGATGGCGGTGACGTTGCCGTTTGTGATGTTGTTGCTGGATTTCTGGCCTGTGAAACGGATTTCGGATTTCGGATTTCGGATTTCGGATTTTTTCCGGCTGCTGCTTGAAAAAGTTCCGTTCTTCGCGCTGGCGGCGATTGGTTGCTGGCTGACGTTGCAGGCGCAGGCCATCGCCATCGTCTCCAAGGGCGGGTTGAGCATCCCGCAACGTCTGGCCCACACGCTGGTCGCCTACGACCATTACTTCTGGGCGCTGTTTTTTCCCGTCCACCTCGCGGTTTACTATCCTTACGTCCTGGAGCTGGATTCGTCGTCCGTCATTTTTTCCGGCCTTCTGCTCGCCGTGGTCACCTGCACCGCGCTGGTGAACTGGAAATCGCGGCCGTGGATTTTATTCGGCTGGCTGTGGTTTTTGGGCACGCTGATACCGGTTATCGGCCTCGTACAGGTCGGCGATCAGGCATGGGCCGACCGCTACACTTACCTGCCGTTCATCGGCCTGTTCGTCGCCGTCGTGTGGCTGGCGGTGGAAGTTTTTCGGAATAAAAAACTTCTGGCGGGCCTGGCGGTCGCCACCGGCATGGCCATGCTCGCGGCCAGCTCGCTGCAATTGACTTACTGGAAAAACACCTGGACGTTGTTCGACCATGCGAACAAGGTCACGAAGGAAAATTACATGGCTATCACGGTGCTGGCCAGCCAACTGGCCAAACAGAACAAATACGACCAGGCCATCGCGCTTTACAACCAGGCGTTGAGCTACAAGCCGACCTTCCCCGAAACCCACTTTTTCCTCGGCAACGCGTTCGATGAATTGAACCGCCCGGACGAGGCCGTGGCGGAATACGAAAAAGCGCTCTGGTTCAAACCGATGCAGGAACAGACGCACATTTTTCTCGGCATCGTCCTGGGCAAACAAAAGAAATACGAGGCAGCCATCACGAATTATGAAGCCGCCCTGCAAATCACGCCCGATTCCGCGCCGGCCCACAACAACCTCGCACGCATCCTGCAAACGGAGGGAAAATTCGATGAAGCCATCGGGCATTATCGCGCCGCGCTGGCGATCGACCCGAAGCTGGCGATCGCGCACAACAACCTCGGCATTTTGCTGTTGCAAAAAAGCGATCCCGCAGGCGGGACGGCGGAGTTGCGTGAGGCATTGCGGCTGAACCCGACGAACGGCGAAACGATGTTCAACCTCGGGCTGGCGCTGAACCAGCAATCACAATGGCATGAAGCGGCGGATTTGCTTTCCAAAACCGTCGGCCCGAATTCGCCCGACGCCAAGGCGCATTACGAATTCGGCCGCGCGCTCGCACACGTGAACAAAACCCGCGACGCCATGCGCGAGTTCGCCAGTGCCTTGTTGCTCCAGCCCGATTATGCGGACGCGCTCGACGCGCTCGCGTGGATCGCGGCCACGGATGCCGACGACGCCAACCGCAACGGGGCCCAAGCCGTGGTGATGGCAAAGCGCGCGTGCGAGTTGACGCAGAATACGGACGCGGAGAAATTGAAGACGCTCGCCGCCGCCCGGGCAGAAATTGGAGATTTTGACGGGGCAAAAAAGACCGTCAATCAGGCGCTCGCGACGGCAGGCAACGAGGAACTGCGAACGTTGTGCCGCCAAATGGCGGACTCATTTGCGCAGGCCAAGCCGTGGCGTGGGAATTGATTAAGAGCGGTTTACTAAAACTAAGGCGTTTATTCTACGGCGTGCGCTCTTCCTCACCTGACCCTCTCCCGCTGGAGAGGGAACAGCGGTTGAATGCGTTCGCAAAATCTGTCAGTCATCCTGCCGAATTCAGCCGTGGCCATGCCGAAAGGCGGGGCGTGTTTCTCCCTCTCCCAGCGGGAGCAGCGACAGCGGCTATGGCGGGTGAGGGAGAAGGCCGGCCCAGCCAAGATGGCTACAGTTTTTCTTGAACAGTTCAAAACTGACTTCACGAAAATAAAAAGGGCGGCCATTGCTGGCCGCCCTTGAATTTTTATCTCACCGCATCACGGGTGATACAACCGGTAGAAAACTGCCGGAGCAGCCGTGACGTTCGTCATGAACGGGGAGGTGATGACGCCAGGGATGGTGTTCCACGGACCGAGGAGGTTCGTCGCCGTCTGCAGGCTGAATGTGCCGTCAGACCAGGTGAAGGTGATGTTGCCACCCGAGAATACGTTGGTCAACAGGATCGGACTCGTGACCGGCGGCGAGCCGGCGACGATGTCCGAGAATTTGGTGACGCACAGGGCGACGTTCGTCTGGGTGCCAAACATCACGCCGGTGACGGTCGTAGCGTAGGCCGGGGGAACCTGTCCGATCGGATCCAGCGCGACACCGGGGAATTCCAACGGGAATTTCTGGCCGGCGGCGTTGGTGACGGTCGTGATGCCGTTGGTGATATAGACACCATTGTTGGTGAAGTAAACACCGGACAGCGTCACATACCGGCCAAGAATATTCGTGGCCAGATTGGCGGCGGTGGTATTGGTCACGGCGAAGGTGATGGGCAGCGGCGTGGGCAACGTACCCGCGCCGTTATCCACGTAAGACGTATAAGGCAGGTTGGCCTGACCGGCATCGACTTCCAGGCCGCTCGTGAAGAAGGACAACACGCCGACAAAGGTCACGCTATCTCCCTGCGCCGGACGGAAGGTGGAACCGAAGGTGGCAAAGATGTTGACGCCCGCCGTGGCATCCTGCAAGTAATAGGAGGCGGTGTTGCCGCTCGTAATGTTGGTGTAGGTGGTGATGACACCGGTGATCGAATACGGAGTGGTATTGTCCGTCGGCACAAAATTAACCGGGTCCTGGCTCGCCGCCAGTTGGCGCAGGTACAGGATGGAAACCGACTGCGGGCTGAGGAAGGTCAATACGGCATTGGTGCTGACAATGCCGGTAGTGGTCGTGTTATTGGTCACGGCTACTTTGTAGGTCATGACACCGGCCGATGGACTGTTGATCGTATAAGTGGAACTGGTGCCGGAATCGTTTTGCTGGCCGTTGTTGGCGGAGCTGGAAGAAACCACCACATTGTTGGAGTACCACGTATAGCTGACGGTGCCGGGGCTGGTTACGGTGGTTGTGAGAACGATACTGGCCACTCCCGCATAATTGGTGGAACTGACCGGCTGTACGGTGAATACCGGCGGCACCGCCGCTATGGTGACAGAAACCTTGGCTACCGAGCTGGTGACAGACAGTCCATAAGGAGTGGTGGCAATCAAGGTATAATAGCCGCTATCGCCGGGTTGCGAAGAAGTGAAGGCGATGGCATTGGAGTTGACGCCTGAGATATCGCCACTGGTGACATTGACCGGGGAAACCGGCTGGCCCGCCAGATTGGTGGAAGCAGCCACCTGCCATTGGTAGGTCATAGCCGCCAATCCCTGTCCATTCGCCACGGCGGTGAGATTAAAGGATGCATTGACAAAGTTGCTGATCACCGCCGTCGGCTGATAAACGAAGATGGGCGCGACTGCGTTGGTTGGCTGCACGTTGGTAACAGCCTCCCAGTAAGTAGTGGTCACGAGCAAATTGGAAACACTGAAATATCCGCCAAAGCCGGTCGCCTGACGAAAACCATAATCATCAGCTATGTTGGAGGCTGACGGAGCAAAAGTGTCACTGCTTGCAGCAACCGGGTCGCTTGTTGGTGACACCGGATTAACCCACAGATACACTGCGTCATTGTATGGCAGATATCCGTCAGCAGAGGCTCCAGCAGTAGGATTCCAACCAATCACCACTTGATATGGCGTGTTCAACGCTAAATCCACTCCTAGAACCTTGCTCGGACTGCCACTTCCACTGGCAGAAACACCCAAACGGTAGGTATTTGGCAACGCAGTGAAATTGTTCGTAGTCTGTGACGGGCTGCCGGCCAGGGCCCAAAGTTTGGCTTGATAAAAAGTGGAGGTGGCAGCGCCATTTTTCATCATTGAAATATATGCCCCGTTTGCGGTAGGCACATTGGTCATGTTGATGATAAAACTCACATAAATAACCTGCTGCACGTTTGTATAAATACATCCGTTGGTCTGGGAAAACAGCCGGCCACAATCATCCTGACGGCTGGGTGTCAGCAAACCTGCGCCGGTGGTACTCACTTGAAGGAGGTCGCCACTGATAAGCATATCGCTAGGAGCGGCGGTGCCGCTGAATCGAACCCAATAAGAATTTCCGCTACCAGCACCTGGCTGCCCGGCTGGAATGATACTGTTGGTAATGACTGCACCAGCCCCGCTGGGATTAATGCCGTTGTCGGTATAATTGAATTGATCCTGAAAAATCACATCCGCCCGCGCACCGACGGCGGCTAGAAATGAGAACAAGATCAGGGTGGTTAGTTTTTTCATAAGTTTGCTAGGGACTTGGACTTTGGTTTTCTCCTTGTTTCTTTTGCTTGGTTTAAATTCAAATAAACTCTACCAGATTCAATCCAACGGCGGGGTTACAATCACGAAACAACTGAACAAAGGCATGGACGGAGAAGCGCGGTGCGCCGGATATAAATACACTGCCACCTTGTTTGAAACGTCTCATGTGATGGTTTGGTCTTCCTTTGATTGAGAACCAATAAAAGGTTTTCCCATATCCACGTTTTTTTTGCAAGCACTTTCCTTGAAAATTACTCACAACTTGCTCACAATCGCGACCGACAGTCAAAAATTCGCATCGCCATGAAACATCTTTTCCTCCTGCCGCTCGCGTTCTGCGCCGCCGTTTACGCCGCCGAACCGGCGCCCACCAATTCGCCCGCCGCCGCCACCAATGCTTTTTCCGCCGCCAAAATCCCGGACGCCGCGCACGAACCGGTGCGGGTGACGAACACCGTCACCATCGCCGGCCAGCGCGTCACTTACGTGGCCGAAACCGGCATGCTGCCCGTGCTGAAAATCGACGGTGTTTCGCGCGCCTCGATCTTCTACGTCGCCTACACACGGCAGGGCGTCACCAATTCCGCCGCGCGGCCGGTCACGTTTTGTTTTAATGGCGGACCCGGCTCGGCCTCCGTGTGGCTGCACCTGGGCGCGCTCGGCCCGCGCCGCGCAAAAATGAACGAGGACGGCTCGCAACCCGCGCCGCCGTTCCAGCTCGTGGACAACGAATATTCAATCCTCGATTCCAGCGACCTCGTTTTCATCGACCCGGTGGCGACGGGTTTTTCGCGCGCGTCGAAGGACGAAAAACAGGAACAATTTTTCGGCATCGACGGCGACCTTGATTCCGTGGGCGAATTCATCCGGCTCTGGACGACGCGCCACGAGCGCTGGCTTTCGCCGAAATTTTTGTGCGGTGAAAGTTACGGCGTCTTCCGCGCCGCCGGCCTGGCGGAACATCTGGCGGCCACCTATGGCCTGTATCTGAACGGGCTGATCCTGGTCTCGGGCGTCCTGGATTTCGCGACCATCTATGACGTGCCGGGCAACGACCTGCCGTATCCGCTGATCCTGCCGGCGTACACGGCGGCGGCGCACTTCCACAAAAAACTTCCGCCGGACCTGGAAAACGACCTGGACAAGGCGCTCGCCGAATCGCGCGATTTTGCGAAGGGTGAATACATCACGGCGCTGCAACAAGGCGCATCCTTGTCCGATGACGAGAAACAAAAAATTACCGTCGAGTTGTCGCGCCTGACGGGACTGACGACGGACGTGATCAAGGACAACAACCTGCGGATCGATGAAGGCACTTTCCGCAAACAGCTGCTGCACGACGAAGGTTTGATCCTCGGCGCCTATGATTCGCGGCAGACGGGCCGCGACGGCGACCCGTCCTCGCCGAACCCGGATTTCGACCCGTCGAGCGTGGCGGTGATGGGACCGTTTTCGGCGGCGATGAATTCGTACGCGCGGACGGAACTGAAGTTCGAGGATGATCTGCCCTACGCGCTGCTCGCCGGCGTGCAGCCATGGAATTATGACACGCGCAACGGCTACGCCAACACGGCGGAAAAACTGGCCTCGGTGATGAACCAGGAACCGTACCTGAAAATCCTGGTGCTGGGCGGCCGGTGCGACCTGGTGTGCCCGATCGACACGGTGCGCTACAGCCTCGGCCACATGGCGCTCGCGCCGGAGCAACGCAAAAATATCATCTACGCGGAATACGACGCCGGTCACATGATGTACATCAACCTGCCGGACCTGAAAAAATTGCAGACGGACGTGGAAAAGTTTTTGCAGCCGTGAACCCGAAAATCGCGGTCGGGCGATGAAACGGTTTCCCGCTATTTCAGGTCGAATGCCTGGAAGGGACTCAAAATACCGGAGTTGCCTTATTTAAATTTCTCTTAAACCACTTCAGTGTGCAGGGAACTTCCACCCCTCAATTATTTTATTATAAAAGACACCTGCCCGCATTGATGCCGTGCAATGCGGGCAGGTGAATTTTACAGACCGCCGGCCGATTTGTCCAGCCAGTAATGGAGTCAATAGAGTCAATAATGTGATGGAAGCATCACGGATTAAGGGTTAACAAATTTTGCCAGGTTTGCTTATGTTTGCTGAAATGAAAAATGCAGCGAACCGGAATGGTAAAATCCGACGCCTGCACCACGCCGGGTCCAAAGCCCGAGAGCGGTCCAAGCTCCGGTCAGTCGTGCGGCGGCGAGTAGGTCACCGACCCCGGCGGCGGCACGCCCCAGTCAAACCGGATGGGCACGAGCGCGACCGGAATGCCGGGCGGGACTTTTGAGGGATTGAGAAAGTTGGGGTCGAAACTGAAATGGCGCGTGGGCGGATTGTAAAAGGGATTCACCGGCGCGGGGCTGAAGCCGGCGGGGTTGCGGAACTGGTTGGTGGCCATGTCGCTGTCCCACAGACGGAGGATGGAAGTGTTCAGCCAAAGATCACTGCTGCTCCAGTCTTCGAGGAGCCGCGGGAGGTTATGCACCCCGCCGCTGAACGTGGTGCCGCTGGTGCCGGTCGAGGGCACGGTGCCGGTGACGATGGCGGCGTTGATGGTTTCACTTGCGGAAGCATTGTCAGCCGTGGCGGATTGCGAGTAGGTGGTGAATCCCTGGCTGTCAGTCCAGCTTGAAGAAAGGATGGTGAGCGAATCGGACATGAGCGCAGCGGGCACGGTGGCCGCGGTGTTGGTGGTGGCGGCCGAGGCGTTCGCGGCGCTGGTGGCGGTCTGCACGTTGTAATTTCCCCAGACGTAAAGCGGGTTCGGCGTGGCCACGGTAAAACCGATATTGCCGTTGGCGGGCAGCTGCGCCCCGTTGACCAGGCGCACGGAAGCCAGCTGGGTGGCGGCCGTGTTGCGGCGGTCGGCGACATAAAGAATGGTTGGATACTGGGTATTGACCGCCGGGAGTATGCTTTGAACGGAGGAGTTCGTACTGATCCAGGTGGAAAATTGACCGATGTCGATCTGCGTGAACAGGTTGGTCTTTTCTTCACGCTGGTCATAGGTTGTATTCGTCAAGCTGAGGAAATCCAGGTTGCTCGCGAGCACGCCGGGCGTGGCGTTGGTGTACGAGATCACGGCCGGCACGGTATCCGCCCCGGGTTCCGCACCGTTGACGCTGGTCTGGACGGTCAGGGTGATCATCGGGTTGGTACCCGTGGGCGAATTGGTGACCAGCAGAACCATCTGGGCCTGGTTATAAAGACGCTGCATGCCAGTCTGGGAGCTGGGGGATTCACCGGCAGGGGGAATATCAATGAGGAAATGGGAATTCGTCATGTTCAACGAAACCGTGACGCTGGCGACGTTGGTGGTATAGCCGGGCGTGGCGTTAAAGGTCGTGTTCCAGGTGGACGGGTTGTTCGGGGTCCAGCCGCTGCCCAGACCATCCACCAGCGGAGCGGTGAGCGTGTGGGTGCAACTGACGCCGCTGTTGAACGTCAGCGAAGCGCTGGTGCCGACATAGATCGGGCCGTTGGCCTGTACGCGGCCGTTGACGGTCATCGTGGCGCACTGGGTGAATTCCAGAAGTCCGTTGTAAAAGATCGCCCAGGTGTTGAGCGGCACCATGGCGAGCAGCACATCCTCCTGCGCCGTGCCGCTGACGCCGGTGGTGCTGTTGGTGCGCTGCACGTTGGAGACGATGCGGTAGATCGGCGAGCCGGGCGCGGCATAGAGTCCCTGATAGGCGGACGGCAGCGGCCCCGTGTAAGTGCCGGTCTGGTAAACGTATGTCTGGCCGGTGTGGCCCTGGCCATCACTGAAGACATACCCGGTCACGGCCGCATTTTCCGAAACGTTCGGGATGTTGTTTTTATAAACGCCGGTCGCGCAGTTGTTGCTGACTCCGGAAACATTGTAGCTCTGAAAATCATAAGCCATGCGCGCAAAAACTTTTTCGACGGCACCCTCGGCCATGGCGGAGCACGCGGTGAAATCTACGTTGTGATTGTTCTGGATGGAGACGGATTGCGAGCGGGACATGTCGCTGGCCAGGATCATCAGGCTGGCGGTCACGATGATCAACACCATGATGAGGGCAAAGCCGGAATGGCGGGCGCGGGGTTGGAGTAGAATTTTCATGGCTTTATTCCGGCAGGTGCGGGGTGGCGCGAAACTCGATCTTGTAATAGTCGTACAGCCCGTTGGTGCCGACCTGCGTAAGCGGATACCGGAACAGACAAAACTGAAGGTCCAGGTGGATCACGCTCTTGTAGGAATTGTTGTTCGCGTCGTTGGTGAAGGGATTCCCGGTGTAGTCCTCGACGTTGAACGAATAGCCGAGACCGAGCCAGTTCACCAGGTTGGAAGCGACAATGACCGGGTTCCAATTGGTGCTCACCGTGCGCATGAGGTGCCCGTCATTGTTATTGGAGTTGTTCAGGTCGAAGTAATAGACGATCGCCTGGCTGCCGTTGGTCGTTTCAAAAAGTTCAACCGCCGTGCCCTGCGAGCTGTTGGTGTTCAGCACAAAGTTGGTTCCCGTCATGTTGCCCAGGAACCACATCTTGGAAGATTTGACGTCCACCGGAAACTGGTTGAGCAAGCGGCGGGAAGAATCGCTCGCGCCGCATTTGCTTTCCACCCATTGGGACTGGCTCATCCCCAGATAATTCGCCGCCAGGAGTGCCATTACCACCGTCACGAGGATGCCCAGGGCAAACATCATCTCAATCAACGTGTGGCCGGCGCGCCGGAAATTGTTTTGCAGATAAAATCTCATGGCGCATCATTGACCGAGCGTCGTCGGATCGCGATTGTCAGGCGCGATAAAGGTGCACACAGTGTTTGTGTAATACACCAAAGTGTACTTGCCCCAGGCATCAAACGGCCAGACGGTCTGAACGGTGACGGACTGCATCTGTACCCAGGGATTGGAAACGCCATTCTGAAAAAAGCTCTGCACCGTGACAAAATTAGTCGCCAGCACATAATTGGTCCCTTTCCAGGGGATGTCGAGAACGTTGGTTGTATAGCCGGTCATCGTCCAGTTGTTGCCGTTGATGGTGATTTGCTTGTTGATCAAAGTCATGTTCGTGACCTCGGTCTTTTGCAGCGCAATGTCCCAGACGGCGGAGCGGGCCTGTTCCACCGCCTGGCCGGACATGGCCTGGGCGGCCAGCGAGTAACCGGTCCATTGCGCCATCTTTGCGGTGGTGACATAGCCGTCAAAAATCAACCCGAAGACCACCGCCACGATGAACACGGCGATGAGCACCTCCCACAAAGTCATGACGAAGCCGGCTTCGCCGCGTTTCGTGCGGAAGGTCAACCAACGATCCGTCTTTTCCGGCGTGAGATTCATAGTCCAGATAGGAAATCAGCACTCATCGTACCAATCAAGAATTACTCCGCCCCGGGCCGGATGCGCGTCCACGAACATGACAAACGTTGTCCGCATTTCTCACCGTCAACATTCCTTGCCGTACGCCGCCTGACAAGATCGGTTCAATACGCGCTCACCACCGAGCCGGGCGGCGGCCGGTACCAGTTGAAACGGATGGGCAGCAACGCGCAGGGCACGCCGGGCGGCTGGTGATTCGGGCTGTAATACGTCGTGTCAAAACCCCATAACCGGGTTGGCGGGTTAT
This sequence comes from Candidatus Sulfotelmatobacter sp., assembly GCA_035485115.1. Lineage (GTDB taxonomy): Bacteria > Verrucomicrobiota > Verrucomicrobiia > Limisphaerales > UBA11358 > UBA11358. Next base: position 21,098 of record DATHOG010000220.1, read on the forward strand.
AATAGCCACTGGAACTGGAGTTATAGGGAATCTTCCATTGGTTCGTCGCCATCGTGCTGGCATACAATACCACGATGGATGTGTTCATGGTGAGGTTATTGTTGCTCCAATCTTCAAGCAGACGGGTGATATTATGCACACCGCCGCTGAACTGTGTATTGCCGGTGCCGGTCGTGGGTACGTTGCCGGTGACGATGGCGGCGTTGAAAGTCATATCGGCATTGACCTGGCGATAGGAATTGCCCAATGAACTGTCAGCGTCCTGCCAGCTCGGCGAAAGCAGCGTGAGCGCATCGCTCAAAACCGCCGCCGGCACGGTGTAGCCGTTGGTGGTGGCTCCCAGGCCGGTGCTGAAATGAGTGCCGTCGGTGGTGGTGTTGTAATTACCCCAGACGTAAAGCGGATTTGGCGTGGCGACCGAGAAGCCCAGATTAATGCTGCCGATAGTGTTCGGCGGCAATTGCGCGCCGTTATAGAGACGGACAACCGCTTGTTTGCTGGTGCCGGTGTTCCGACGATCGGCCACATACAAGATGGTCGGCAAGGCGCTGCCATTGAATTTACCGCTGCCTCCTGTCACTCTCGAATTGGTGGATAACCACAATCTATACTGGTTGATATCAATATCGGTCACAAACTGGGTTGAATTTCCCTGCCGCAAGTCAACGAAAGTGTCGTTTAAGGTCAAAAAGGGAAGCGGTAAGATTTGATTCGTGTTCAAATATGTTTCCGTGCAATTCGTGAGGGTGTAGAGGTTTTTGGAATTATCGGCTCCCGGCAGGCTTCCATTGTAGGCAGTCTGCATGGTCCAAAGCACTTCGGGAGAACCACCCCACGGCGAATTGGAGACAATGACCACCATCTGCGACTGATTATACAAACGTATCTGCCCCTGCTGCGACATCGGGTCTTCACCCGCCGGCGGGATGTCGATGATCGAGTGCGTGTTCGTCATCTGGATCGCGATGCTGATGGTCTGGTAATTCGTCGTGTAGCCGCTGTTGAAAGTCGTCGCCCAGGTCGAGGGGTCCCACTGGGAATAGGTGTTCCAGATCGCGCGGGGCGGCGCGGACAGGGTCTGCACACAGGTGACCAGGTTGTTAAAAGTCAGCGTGGATCCTCCACCGGCACCCACGCAGATATCGGCGTTGGAATGCACGCGGCCGTTGACGGTCATCGTGGCGCAGCCGGTGAATTCCAGCTCCCCGTTGTAGAAAATCGCGTAGGTCGTGATCGGCACCAGCGCCAGCAAAACATCCTCCTGGGCGCAGCCGACCACATTCACGAGCGAGCCGTTCGCGGTGGTGTTGCACGCGAGCCGGTAGATGGGCGAGTTGTAGGCAAATTGATTCGTGAACTGGGTCGGCAGCGAGCCCGTATAGTTTGTGACGTAGGCGACATACAAGGCGTTCGTCGTGCCGGCCACCGGGTCGGTGAAGGAAAAATTGCCCCAATAAGGATTATCCCCGCTGGTGGGAATCAACGCCCGGTAGGAACTCAGGTTGTTCGTCACCACGCCCGGCCCGTAAGAGGAAAAATCCCAGGACATCTTCGCATAGGCCTTTTCGCAGGCCGCCTCGGCGGCGCTGTCCAGCTCGTTCATCTGCGTGCTGCGGAGGTTGAGCAGCGAAACGGTCGAGGTGCGGCTCATCACCCCCGCAAGGATCAAGAGGCTGCAGCCGGCCAGAATGATCACCAGCAACAGCACGAAGCCGCGGTCGCGTTGTTTTTTGTGGATGGAAATTTTCATTGTCCGTCGGGGATATGGGGCGTGGCCCGGCAATCAATTTGATAGGAACTATAAAGACCGTTGCTGCCCACGGACGTGACCGGATATAAAAACTGGCTGAACTGCAGCGTGGTATGGATGACGCCCTTTTCAGTGCGCACATTCTGGGTGTTGCCGTAATAATCCTCGCTCGTGAACAAATATGAACCGATCAGGTTCGAGGCCACCACGCTGGCGGCCAGGCCGTTGGTGCTGTTGAAGGTCCACAGCACCCCGTTAAGATTCGCGGCCTGCGAAGTGTCGTAATAGTAGATGATGTATTGGCCGGAGTTGATGACCTGGTTGGTGGTCATGGAAACCACGTAGAGTTTCAGCGCCGAACCCTGACGCGTGCCGTTGGTGATGGCGGTGAAATTCGTCCCGGACGACATGTTGCCGATGTCATAGCCCTTGGACGAGCGGATGGTGTAGAGCATCTGGTTGACCAGCCGGCGCGAAGTGTCGTTCGCTCCCGCCTTGCTCTCCATCAACTGGTCTTCGCGCAGCCCGAGAAAATTCGCGCTCATTATGCCGCCGATCACAAAAAGCGTCATCACTGTCGTCGCTATCATCATCTCGACCAGGGTGAACCCCCGGCCCGGGCGGGTCGCCGTGATGGCGGAATGATTATGTTGTAAAATTTTCATGGTGTCAGAATTGCCGGTCATCCGGCCCCATCATTGTTGCCACCGTGTTCGTGAAAAATAAATTTTTGCTGCGCAGGAAAAACGGCCACACCGTCTGCACTTTCACAAACTGCATTTGCACCTGTGACTGGCCGCCCACGCCGGTGATCATCTGCACCGTCACAAAATTCGTGGCCGTGACATAGTTCGTCGTCTCATAGGGCACGTCCAGAACCCCCGTCGAGTAACCGGTGTAGGTGTAATTGCTGCTCGTGACGATTACGCTGGTGCCGAGCAGGTTCAAATTGGTCAGGTTGTTGACCGGCGGGGTCGCCGTTGGGTTCCACGTCCCCGACTTGGCCCTCTCGATCATCTGCATCGCCATGGACTGCGCCGCCAGCGAATAGCCCGACCACTCCACGCGCACACCCGATTGGATATAGCAGTTGATGATGCCGCCGAAGACCAGTGCCACGATCGCCGTCGCGATGACCACCTCGATCAGGGTGAACGCCGCCGCCTCGCGCACTCTGGCGGGCAAACGCCAGAAACGCGTCCGCTTGGACGGCTCTATTGATTCAATTCGCATGACTGGAATAAGTCAACCCTTCATACCCATTCACTCATAGACCATTTGCCATGCCAACCTCTCATATATTGTGAATTCCCTGAAAAACCGCAAGTCTGTCGTCCAAAAATTTGGCAAATGTATCGCTGGGTTTAAATCTGCCGCCCCGCCGGGGACTTCACAAACGCCGTTTCCCGTAGATAAATAGGCACTAGTTGACCGTCTGGGACAAAATCCTGCCGCCCCCCCGCCAGTCGCGCCAGGGCCGCCGCCGCCGGGAAAAATCTCCGTTCCTGCTCCGGTCCGAGGCAGATTTCACCCGCGGTTTTTTGTGAAATTATTGCCGCCGCCGGCACGATTTTCAGCGGCAGAATCTCCTCCCGTCCCCCTTCGGAAATTTCCCAGCCCGCCAGATAAAATTCCCCGCGCTGCGCATCCACCGCAAAATGGATCCGTCCAAAAATCTTTTCGACCTGCGCCTGCGCCGCCATCGCCTCCACGCTGTTGATCCCCAGCAATTTTATCCCGCGCGCCAGTTGCCAGCCCTGCGCCATCGCGATCGCCGCCCGGATGCCCGTGTAACTGCCGGGACCAAGTCCGACCGCGATCACTTCAATCTCCTCCCGCGATAGTTTCGCCGCCGACAGGACCTGCTCGACCAGCCGGAATGCGCGGGTCGTCCGGTCGGCTGTCTGCTCCACGGCCTCGGCTAAAACGGTTCCGCCACGCGCCAGGGCCGCACTCCGCCGGTCCGAAGAAAATTCAAGCGCGAGCACAATCATAAAAAGTCGTCGTAAATAATCTTTCGTTCCGAGTCACCGGTGATTTCAATCCGTACTTTCTTCAAATCGTAAATCGTAAATCGTAAATCGTAAATCCGCTCGGCCCATTCCACCACGCTCACGCCGTCCGGCGACAAAAATTCCTCGATGCCCGCGCTCAAGATTTGTTCGCGCGTCTCCAGACGGTACAGGTCGAGGTGAAACAGTTTCAACCGGCCGCCGGCATATTCATTCACGAGCGTGAAGGTCGGCGAATGCACGCGCGCCGGAATCCCCAGACCGCGGGCCAGCCCCTTGACGAACTGCGTCTTGCCCGCGCCCAGATCCCCGGAAAGCGCGATCACCCGGCCGCGCAAAGCCGCGCGTCCGAACTTCTCCCCGAGCGCCTCCGTCTCCGCCGGACTATGTGAAATAAATTGCTCCAAGTCCTGCCTTCCTGTTTTGTTTATTAATTACGTGCAAAATGGACGTATCCTTCCGCGTTCAATTTGTGCGATCCCATTTTGTCGCGCAGCAGAATCCCTTCGCCGGCGGTTATTTTTCCAATGCAACTCAATTTCAATTTTGGAAATTTCTTCTTCCAGGCGTCCAGCAATTTCACCGCATCCTTGCTGGCGAGCGTGAACAGCAGTTCAAAATCCTCGCCATCCGTCAATGCCGCCAGCGCCGCCGGTTTCGCCGCATCACCCTCACGCGCCCGGAGCCTGGCCGCGCGCGAAATGGGGAGCGCCGTTTTCATAAGTTCCGCGCCGACCTTGCTCGCCTGCAAAATGTGCTGTAGATCGCCGGCCAGTCCATCGCTCAAATCCATCATGGCATGGATGTGAAAATGTTCCGCCAGCCAGCCCGCCGCCGCGATGTGCGGCTCGAAATCCAGATGTTTTCCCGCCAATGAACCGCCCAGCTCGCCCGTCACAAAAATCGCGTCACCGGCCTTCGCGCCGCTGCGCAAAACCTGTTTCCCGCGCGCGACCGTGCCCAGCAGCGAGATGGAAATCAGGATGCGTTCGGGGTTTGTCGTCGTCTCCCCGCCGCAAACCGCCACGCCAAATTTTTCCGCGAGCGAATTCAAACCGTCATAAATTTTCCCGACAAAGCCGGCGTCAAATTTCTTTGGCAGCGCGATCGTGACCAGGGCCGCCGTCGGTGTGCCGGCCATCGCCGCGATATCGCTCAGGCAGCGCGCAAGCGCCTTGTACCCGATCTTTTCCGGAGGTGTTTCCGGGGTGAAATGAATGCCTTCCACGATCGCATCGGTCTTGAATAGGATCAATTTGTCCGGCACACCCAGGTCCAACACCGCGCAATCGTCACCCGCGCCCGCCACCACACTGGCATTGGTCGGCAGGTTTTTCGTCAAACGCGCGATAAGTTCAAATTCGTTCATTTCAACAGGTCATATTTTTCGCAGATGAACAGCCACGCCAGGTTTGCCGTGTTAAACAATCCATGGGCCATCACCGGCGCCAGCAGCCCTTCGGTCGTTTCATAAAGCCACGTCAACGCGAGCGCGAACACGAACAACGGCAAAAAAATCGGCGCGCTACCGTGAACCGTGGCAAATAACAGGCTCACCACCACGTATCCGCATTTCCGCCAGCCAATCTTTTTGAAGCCGGAAAACAGCAGCCCGCGAAAAACAAACTCCTCCGCCAGCGGCGCGAGAATGGCGGCAAAAAAGCAAAAAAATATTTTCATGCCCGTGGATTTTGCCGCCAGCAACAATTCGACCGCCCGTTGGTCCTCGATCGGCCAGCCGGCTTGTTTGAGTACCGCCATGGACAATAATTTCAGCAAGAGCATTACCGGCACCACGATCGCCAGGGCGATGGCTACCCGTTGGATTTGTTTTGGCAATCGCATCACGGCCAGCCCGGAAATCTCCCGCCAGCTGATGTCATGAAACATCAAAAACAAAAACCCTGCCAGAACCGGGGGGCCATCCTGGCCTAACATCATCACCACCACGCTGCCCGTATCCTCGGGCGAATGAAAACCCGCCACACCCGCGCGCCGCAGCAGTTCGACCGTGACGATTGCGGCACAGACCATGGCCATGATGCCGCCTATCAGCGCCAGCACGATTTCCGGCCGCCATGTTCTTTTCCACAACACACAGCAAGGTTAGCGCACCCGAACAAATGACACGACGCAAAAAAGTTCCAAGCTCCAAGCCCCAAAGAAGCTCCAATGTTCAATCATCCAAAATCGCCGGTCACATTTGAAATTTCATGTTTGAAAATTCTCTGGATGTTGGAGCTTGGAATTTGGATGTTTAGTCCGTGACGCATAAATTTACCAACTCGCTCGCGAAGGAAAAATCGCCGTACCTTTTGCAGCACGCACACAACCCGGTCGAATGGTTCGCGTGGAACGAAGCGGCCTTTGTGGAGGCGCGCACGGAGGACAAACCGATTTTTTTGAGCATCGGCTATTCGACCTGCCACTGGTGCCACGTCATGGAGCGCGAATCTTTTGAAGATGACGCGGTCGGCAAGTTTCTCGCCGAACATTTTGTCAGCATCAAGGTGGACCGCGAGGAACGGCCGGACGTGGACAAGATCTACATGACGTTTGTGCAATCCACGACCGGCAGCGGCGGCTGGCCGATGAGCGTCTTTCTCACGCCTGACCTGAAGCCGTTTTATGGCGGCACTTATTTTCCACCGGACGCGCGCCACGGTCGCCCAAGCTTTTTGCAACTGCTGGGTCATATCGCGAACCTGTGGCGCGAACGCAAAATGGAAATCATCGCCAGCGCCGGACAATTGCACGCGCAATTGGAGGTCATCACCGCGCGCGATGCCACGGAAAACCCGCCGCTCACGCCGGTCGTCCTGCGGCACGCGCTGGAAATCTTCAAGGACGCCTATGATTCTACAAACGGTGGTTTCGGCGGCGCGCCCAAATTTCCGCAACCCGGTATTCCTTCATTCGTTTTACGTGCGGCAAAACGATTTGGCGACGCGGATGCGACCAAAATGGTTTTGCAGACCTGCGACGCCATGGCCCGCGGCGGCATCCATGACCAGCTCGGCGGCGGGTTCGCACGCTATGCCGTGGACGCCGAATGGCTCGTGCCGCACTTCGAGAAAATGCTCTACGATAACGCGCAACTCGCCCAGTTGTACCTGGACGCTTATCTCGTGAGTGGCGAAACCCGCCACGCGGATACCGTGCGCGATATTTTGGATTATGTGCTGCGTGACATGACCCATCGCGACGGCGGATTTTTTTCCGCCGAGGACGCCGACAGTGAAGGCCAGGAGGGAAAATTCTACTGCTGGACGCACGACGAACTTTCCAAGCTCCTTTCGCCCGAGGAATTCATCGTGACCGCGAGCCATTTCGGCATCACGAAGGAAGGCAATTTCGTGGACCACAGCCATCCACATCCGTTGCCGGGCCTGAACGTCTTGAGCATCGTGAATCCAGACGTCGCCGAACCCGACCAATTGCTGCTCGCATCGGCTAAACAAAAGATGCTGGCCGCCCGCGCTAAACGCATCCGCCCGCATCTCGATGACAAGATTCTCGCCTCGTGGAACGGCCTGATGCTGGGCGCGTTCGCCCGCGCCGGAATCGTTTTGGATGAGAAAACATACCTGGATGCCGCCGAAAAAAATCTGGTCTTTATCCGTGAAAAATTATGGGTGAATTCAAATACGAACTCCACCCTCACCCCGGCCCTCTCCCTGAGGGAGAGGGAGAAACGCTCCCCGCCGTCTGGCAAAGCACCAGCGGCCAGCGACTCGACCGACTTGAACCAATCCGAAACCGGCCAACTGCTGTCCCCTCTCCCAGCGGGAGAGGGTCAGGGTGAGGGAGGAGTACGGACAGGAACCTTGTTCCATCGCTGGCGCGATGGCGAGCGGGACGAGGTGCAGTTGCTCGAAGGCTATGCGTTTTATCTCGCCGGCGTCATTGAACTTTACGAAGCCACCTTGAATCCGGCACATCTGGATTTTGCCATCGAGCTTGCCGAAAGCCTGCTCGTAAAATTTTTTGATCCGGCCAACGGAGGTTTCTGGCAAAGCCCGGCGGACAAGACCGACCTGATCCTGCGCATCAAGGATGATTACGATGGCGCAGAGCCGAGCGGCAATTCCATCGCCACCATCGCGTTGTTGAAACTTGGCAAGATCACCGGGCGGACCGCGTTCACCGAAGCGGCGGAACAGACGCTGCAACTGGCCGCCGTGCGCCTGCAAAAGCAGCCCGCCGCGCTGGCTTTAATGTTGCACGCGCTCGATTTCTGGCTGGATGAACCCCGCCGGGTTGTCATCGCAGGCGATTCCGGCAAACAAAAATTCCGGGACCTGCTTCATGCTGCCCATTTCATTTACCAACCGAATAAAATTGTTTTGGGCAACACCGGCGAAGTAGAGCCGTTCGCCCGAACCCTTTCGGCCAAGGAAGCTGCGGCATTCGTCTGTCAGGGTAACGCCTGCCAATTGCCGACCGGCGAACCGGCGAAGCTGAAAGAATTGCTGAGTTGAACCAGGACATAGGCCGGTTTACTTCAACCCCATCACCAAGATCACTAAATCGATCACGAACAACAGTACGATGCCGATTTCCAGCCAAAGCATTACGCGGTTGTTCTGGTCGTGCTTGAGGATCTGGTAAAGGTCGTCCAGCGTCTTGAGCTTGCCATCAATTGAGCGATGCCAGTCGCCGAGGTGAAAGCGCGAGGAAATCTTTTCATAGATGCGCGCCAGGTGCCAATCGCCGAAAAATTTCGTCGTGTTTGACAATTCATCGTTGAAACGCGCCATATCGATGCGGATTTCACGCAATTCACGCATGGTGTCGCGGCGGGCGCGGACGGGTCGTTCGCCGAGATCGCGATAAGAACGTTCCAGCGCGTCATCCAGCAGGCGGTCGTAGGCTTCAAGTTCCGCAAGTTGCAGGTTCGCGAGTTCCATGATGTACAAGGTCTCGTCAAAATCCTGCGGGCCGTCCACGAGCAGCGCGGCGTCCCAGTCCACCACTGCAAGATCGTCATCGTAGTAGCTCAGATAGCGCGCGGTGGATTCCTCGGCCTCCTGTTTCGAGAGCCGCTC
>DATHOG010000221.1:0-6644 GCA_035485115.1 Candidatus Sulfotelmatobacter sp.
ATGCCGACGTCGTAATAATCCGCCCGCTCACTTTTGACCGAATCATCAAGGGTCGTGGCCGACTCGTTGGATGTGCCGTTGTACTCCGCCACGGTGTTCCCTGAAACATCCTCCACCGGCGGCGGCGTGAAGTACCGCGAATAACCCGCGTGCAGCGTCGTCGAATCCGTCGGCTGCCAGATGAGGTTGATGCGCGGGCTGATCTGCCATTCGTTGTCGAACGACGAGCTGAAGTTGTCGTAGCGCGCACCGTAGTTAAGCGTAAGCTTGTCGAACATCTTCCATTCATCCTGCAAATACAGGCCGGTGAACAGGCCATGGAGCTGGCTGCTGTCCGTGATGGGAAACGCCGGGCCGGTGGGGTTGCCGCCGCCATCCACGGGGAATACTGTCGTAGTTGAATCTGACTTCGCAAATTCGGCGAGGAACATTGCTCCGCCGCGAAGCGTATGATGGTTGCCCAGCGCGTAGCTGGCATCTGCCTGCAGGCCGCCCCCGTAAAGCCAGCGCGCAACGTCACTAGCCACGCCGTCGAAATACAGGTCACCGATCGTGTCGGGCGTGAAATGCACGTCGCTGCCCCGGCCAAATAGCGAAACCTGGCTGTTGAAATCCCCGACGGATTTTTGATACGCGATGACGCCATAATAATTCTGCTCGCGCTGGCCTTCATCCAGCGAGGCGGAATTGAAGATTCCGGGAACCCACTGGGTACCGTTGGGCGAAGTTCCCGCCGCCAATCCCGGCGTGTTCGGTATTTGAAATGTGCTGTAAGACGCGCTGCCCATGAACGTCAGGCGACTGGTGTCATCAATCACATACGACAGATAGCCGAAGCCCTTCCCCTGCCGTGTGGTGTCATGGATGGCGTCGTGGCTGTCGGTCGGATTCTCGATGCCGAGCGCATTCTGGTCATAGCTGCCGTCAAAGAAATAATTCCATTTCCCCGATGAGCCGCTGTAATCAAAGCTCGGACGGATGGTCTCAAAACTGCCGCCATAAACTTCCGCCGTGCCGCCGTTATCAAACACGCCGCTTTTGGTCTGGATGTTGACGATGCCCGCCGTGCGGAAACCGTATTGCGCCGGCAGCGAACCGGTGATGAGCTGCATCGAGTCGATGAAACGCGGGTCGAGCTCGGACCCGAAACCCGCGATACCTTCTGGCAACAGCACGTCGTTGATGCGGTACTGCAGGTTCGCATGCTCGCCGCGCACATGCAGGCCGTCGCTCGCCTCGTTGTCCCCGGCCACACCCGGCGAACGCAGGATCACCTGGTTGATCGGCGCATCGTCACCCTGCGACTGCGACTCAATCTGCTCTGCCGTGTGTGTATAGGCCGTCGCCCCGAGGTCGGGCAGGATGCTGCTGCGCGCCTGGTCCAACCGGCCGACCACCTTCACGTTGCCGAGGTCCGTTACATTCGTCGAACTCCCTGCCGCCACCACCAAATTCGTCGCGCCGCCTGCATCCATCACGGAATTCGTCTGTGCCCGCGCCGCGCCGCACGACAGTGCGACGAGCGAAATAACCGTCCAATAAAAACTGCTATTTATTTTTTTTGGTTCTTCAAAAGATTTCATGATCTAAAAAGGGGTTAAATTTTTTATAAAACATTTCGCGGATTTTTATAAATCCGCACTCGCGAAACGCAAACGGCGAATCGCGATATCAATCATGGAAAACCTCAAACGAGCGGGTCGCGCTGTTTGAAATCTTGAATTAGGAAACGGACGGCAGGAAGGGCGGCCCGCGGCCCGCGGGAAGATTCTCGATGGCCGGACTGAAAACGGAAATCTCAACTTGTGGCAGGGCGAAAACAAGAACCTGCGGCGTGGTGACCGGAACCTCGATGCTGGTCGAATCAACCTGGCCGTGCGCGAACATCGTGACCGCGCATTCGTGGTCGGGCTTGCCGGCGTCGTGATGGATCAGTTCATGCAGCGCGGGGCAGGCGGCCATCGCGTCCAGAAGCAGGATGTTGGCAATCAGCAGCAAGGCGACGAACGCCTTGCCGGGCAGAGTGGGCCATCCTTTTGCTAACCGCATCACCGCTTTTTTAGCAAAGCCCCCGCCGGAAGCAAGCCGCGAATTAATCCCCGTAGCCGTGGACGTTGAGTCCGCGCCATCTAAAAACCAGCCCCGTCCAGGGGCGGCATAGGATGGAAACACGCTGGAAGCCTGTCCTGCGATTGCCAGTTTCATTCTTGCCTTCGGGTCAGGTCAGGCGTATTCGTTTTCACAGGTATGGCACGTTCACACGTCACATGAATGGCGATGACTACATGCAAAAGCAAAAGATTCCACCGGCGCTATCCGTACTTTCGTATTTGTATTTCCTGATCGGCATGGGGATTCTGGCCCTTGGTGCGTTCTTTGTTGGTTTGGATATCTCTACGAAAGGGCTCGACCTGACCAGTAACAGCACCATTTTGGGGGCAACGCACCTGGTTATCGGGCTTACACTGGTGGGTGCTTCCAGAGGTTTGCGCCGTCTCTCGCGTGGCTGGCGCATCTGCGCGCTGATTTTCACCTGGATTGGGATATTGGGCATCATCTTTGAGGGCTGTGTATTGTTGGCACCTCAATTACAGACTGTAAGGCACAGATCAACCGGAGAGCTTTCCGCACAGAATATTATTCTGCTTATGGTGTGTGCCCTGCTTTTTCAGCTGTGGCAGCTTCGAGTTCTCACCCGGGCGGATGTCCATGACTTGTTTATTTACAATGCACCATGATTTTGCCGCCTGATAAATCTTCGGCCAATCAAGCCGAAGCCACGCGGAGGCTGAAGCCAACCAACGTCGATCCCGCAGTCGCGGGATTTTTGATTAAAACACCATGCGCTTAATCCCTGACAATTTGTCCCAGGCATATACGGTGTTGCGCGGTAAAATTTCAGATGCGCCCCACCCGCTCCGCTGGTGCGATCGCATCCGTATTTGTATGCCGCAGGCGAAACTCAGCAAGCCTGCAAAACATACAGACATTACTTCAGCAGAAAAAAAGCTTGGAGTTCGGTTTCCGGATGATTTACGGGATTTGTTGCTTGAGACAAATGGCATAGACGGTTTATACAGCTCTCCAGTATGCTCGATTGATCAGATTGTCTCCATGAATCAAAAGATTCGTTCTGCTGAGTACCTGGCTGATAGAATGCCATTCGACCATCTATTATTTTTTGGCGATACCGGAAATGGTGACGACTTTGCTTTTCCGGTATTTCGGAACGGTGGCGTAGGGACAGCAGTATTTATGTGGGAACATGAGACTGATTGCCGGCAAGAGTATGCAGCCAGTTTGAGTCATTTTCTCATTTACTATGCAGTTGAGTATTATGCCATCAGTGCAAACAGACCTGCGGCCTGACGAAATGCCAAATCCAATCTCTGCTGAACCAGCGGCCATGGAACCTTTTTGTGTGGCGCAATCCGCCTTATGACATTCCAACCCGCCACCCCGGATGATTGTCCGCTGCTCGCTAAACTGAATCACCAATTGATTCAAGACGAGGGCCACCGGAATAAGATGACCGCGCCGGAGCTGGAGCATCGGATGCGCGAATGGCTTTCCGGCGGGTATCGAGCGGTGATTTTTGAGGACTCCGGTGAGGTCGTGGCATATGGCCTTTATCGGGAGAAGCCGGACCTGATTTATTTGCGGCAGCTTTTTGTCGTCCGGCAGCGTCGGCGTCAGGGACTTGGCCGTCAGGCGGTTGAAATTTTACGCTCGCAGATTTGGCCGAAAGACAAAAGATTGACGGTGGAAGTTTTGGTTGCCAATCAGAGCGGCGTCGCTTTTTGGCGCTCGGTGGGTTATACGGATTATGCATTATCACTTGAGATATTGCCGTAACCCATAACACACTCATTCCCCTTTCCGTTGCCGTTTTGTAACCTTCCTTTCACCTTCCCGCCATTGCGAAACCGCATTTCTACGTTATGTTCCCGTTGTGCTACCACGCATCCTCATAGTGGACGACGAGGGCGATTTCATCGAGTTGGTGAAATTCCGCCTGGGCAATCTGGCGTGTGAATTTCTCACGGCCAGCGACGGCGTCCATGCCCTGAGCCAGGCGCGGCAATACAAGCCCGACCTCATCCTCTTGGACATCCTGCTGCCGGATCTCGACGGCCTTTCCGTCTGCGAAATCCTGCATCGCCAGCCGGCCACCAAAAAGATCCCCGTCATCTTCATGAGCGCGCTCTCCGGCGACGTCACCAAGCGCACCGCCGCCATGCACGCCGAGGATTTTTTCACCAAACCACTCGACCTCGACCGCCTCGAAAAGCGCGTCTCGGAACTGCTCCACCTCGTCCCCGCGAAAAACTGAGCCGACACGCTGGTGTTCTAATTAAAAAAACCGGTGGGGCGAGCGTCCCCGCGAGCCGCTTAAACCCAAGGCTCACGACGGCTCGCGAGGACGCTCGCCCCATCAATTTAAGGCACCACCACCCTCGCCCTAAACTTGACGCCGGAAATCGCCGACGTATACTCTACCTGACATGAATCGCAATCTGAACCTGTTGCTTGCCAACGCGCTGCTGCTTAGCTGCGCGGCAGACGGGTTTTGATTCGTGAACTAAATTTCAACCAAAACCCACTGCCAAACGGCGGTGGGTTTTTTGTTTTAACTCCACCGCCGGACGGCAATAATACGAAAGCCAGACCATGCAAAATCATCCGTCAAAGAAATACCAGCCGTTCCCGCACGCGCCGAAGCTTGCGGACCGGCAATGGCCCGACCGTGTCATCACCCACGCCCCGCGCTGGTGTAGCGTGGATTTGCGCGATGGCAACCAGGCTCTGGCCGTGCCGATGAACGTCTCGCAAAAATTGGAATTGTTCCAGCGGCTCGTGAAGATTGGCTTCAAGGAGATCGAAGTCGGCTTTCCCTCCGCCTCCAACACGGAATTTGCCTTCAACCGCCTGCTCATCGAAAAAGGCCACGCCCCGGACGACGTCTGGTTGCAGGTGCTCGTCCAGGCGCGCGAGGACTTGATCGAACGCACCGTCGAATCGCTCGTCGGCGCGAAGAAGGTCATCATTCACATGTACAATTCCACCTCGCCGGCCCAGCGCCGCGTGGTGTTCGGCAAATCGAAGGACGAAATCAAGGCCATCGCCGTCAATGGCGCGAAGATGATCAAGGACCGCTTGCATCGCCTCACGGACCAGGGCACGCAGGTGATGTTGCAATACTCGCCGGAAAGTTTTTCGGCCACGGAAATGGAATTTGCGAAGGAAATTTCCGAGGCCGTCATGGACGTCTGGCAGCCGACGCCGCAGCACAAGATGATCTTGAACCTGCCGGACACCGTCGAGGTCGCCATGCCGAATATCTACGCCGACCAGATCGAATGGATGTGCCGCAACCTCAAGAACCGCGATTCGATCATTGTCAGCTTGCACACGCACAACGACCGCAGTACCGGCGTCGCCGCGACGGAATTGGGCATTTTGGCCGGTGCCGACCGAGTGGAAGGCACCTTGTTCGGCAACGGCGAGCGCACCGGCAACCTGGACATCGTCACCGTGGCCTTGAACCTCTACATGCACGGCATCGATCCTAAATTGGATTTCTCCAATTTGAATTCCGTCATCGACGTTTACGAACGTTGCACCGGCATGACCATTCCGCCGCGCCAGCCTTACGCCGGCGAATTGGTATTTACCGCCTTCAGCGGCTCGCATCAGGACGCCATCAAGAAAGGTCTGTCGGAATGGGAAAACAAAAAGCACGATCACTGGGACGTGCCGTACCTCACGATTGATCCGGCCGACATCGGCCGCGAATACCACGAGGTCATCCGCGTGAATTCGCAATCCGGCAAGGGCGGCGTCGCCTACCTGCTCGAAAGCGAATTCGGCATCGCGTTGCCGAAGGATTTTCAACGCGAGTTTGGCCCCATCGCCAATGACGAGGTGGACAAGCTCGGTCGCGAAGTGTCCGGCACGGAATTGAAGGCGATGTTCTGGAAGGAATACGTCGAACGCGCCATGCCGTGGTCGCTCAAGTCGTTTGAGACCGAAAGCAAAAACGGCGTCGTGAAGTGCGATGCCACATTGTTGCGCGAGGGCAAGGAAGTTGCGTTCAAGGGCGAAGGCAACGGCCCGCTCGCCGCGCTCGTTCACGGCTTCTCGCAGATCGGCGTTCCCAAATTTGAGATTTCCAATTACGCCGAGCACGCCTTGAGCAGCGGCGAAGGCGCGGCGGCGATCGCCTATATCCAGATCAAGGCCGCCGATGGAAAATCACGTTGGGGCGCGGGCGTGGACACGAATATCGAGCTGGCCTCCATCAAGGCGGTGTTAAGCGCGCTCAATCGTTTATGACTTAAAGTATTTTAAAGTAAGATGTATCGGCACTTTCTCCCTCACCCCGGCCCTCTCCCGCTAGGAGAGGGAACAGCTATGATTGCCTTTCTTTTATCGAACACGACAGGCTCCAATCCAGCCGCTGGGTTTTTTCTGAAGCTGAGAGCGTTTCTCCCTCTCCCAGCGGGCATTGGTATCTACACAAGTCGCGGGGTATTCGACGACTGCACGGTTTTTAGCCAAAAAACGGGCATTTGCAAAATCAAGTGTTCCGCAAAAAGTACCCGAAAACGGCCCATTTCTGACTTGTGTAGATACCAATGCCC
>DATHOG010000222.1:0-23812 GCA_035485115.1 Candidatus Sulfotelmatobacter sp.
AGGGTGGCGGGGATGCCGGCGGGTTCAATGACATCGTCTTCCGCTGGTTTAATGCCGCCTATCAGAAAGGCCTCATGCCCGGCAGCTATTTGCCTTGGGCACAAACCAATGTTTCGCAAGCGTGGGCGGAACGGAACGTGACCGCCATCTCATGGAACAATTGGAACGCTCCCACCCCGCCCGAAGGCCTGTTTTCCTGGGATTGCAGCGATACCTTATGCGGGATGCTCGATGTGCCCCCGACAAATTAACCCAACCGCAATCCGCCCTTGCTAGGCCGCAAAAGTTCAGCACAATAACTGTTAGGCGTTCCTCCACCCACCGTATGAATCACAGCCTCTGCCGCGAATTTATTTCGCATCTTGATCGAGACGGAAACTTGAAATCCGGCAACGCGCCAAAGAAGATCGCGGCATGGTTAGAGAAGATTGCTTTGCCGACAGACCTTCTACGTTTTATGCAATGGGATTGGCCACAGGCGGAGTGTCAGATTGCCCACATTTCTATCATGTCTTCTGCCTCGTTTCACGCCGACGAAGCGACTGCCTGTCTCCTCAAGCACAAGTTCTTGAATGTGGGACGCGCACCCAATGGCGATATGTTTGTCATAGACTTTTCGACCGAAGCTTGCAATCCAGGCTTCATTACTCACGAAGAGTGGAGTCCTTGGAGTGATGAACCACAAGATCCACGGCAGTTTTTCCAACCGATCGCCCGCACGTTTGATTCTTTCCTTTATCGAGTTGTCGAGGGAAAATACCTGCCGATGGACTACTACGCGGCCAGAGAATTCAATAAGTTTTTAGCCGACGAGCAGAACGCCTAACCCCTTATAAGCCCGAACGGTCAACGGTAAAAAGCATTCAGGCCGGAAAAGTTTTACTTTTCCGCTTCACATCCAATCAACGAAGCTCTCCGGCTTGATTTCCATCGATAGCCCGGCCGGCTCGGACCCCCGGCAGGGGCGACATATTTTCCGAGGCGGTAATCCATGATCCATCCGCAGTTAAAATTATTTCTCCTCAACTAAAAATCCAACCGATCATTGGCGCGATCACCGGCAGCAGCAAAACCAGCCAGCCGAGAATACACACGATGATTCCCGGCGTCGGTTCCGTGATCCCAGACATCCCGGCCGTCCCCAAGTAACCGCGCATCGCCTCGCCGAACCAGATGCAGGCCAGCGGAACCAGGCAGAACAACAAAACCATGAAGCCCGCTTCATTACCGGCCTTTGCGTAGGCCAATATAAAATAGACCAGAAAAACGAGACCGGACAAAGCCCGGTTCCAGTTCATTTTCACGCTCAAACCGTAATCACCATCTCGTCTCACCTCCAGTTCAAAATCTATGACTCCCTGATGACCACCTGGCGCGCGCCCCCCCCGCCTACGCACCGTGAATCACCCGTAGCCGCAGAGATCAGTCCGCGCCATCTAAAAAGCAAAGGCGAAATTCAGAAGTCATCACCAACGCGCAAGCGTCTTGGACTGCGGTAGCCCTCTACCGCTTTTCATCGCGAACCTGAAAATAGCCGCTGCTTGGCAGCTCATGAGTTTTATGGAATCAGCCAACGGCTGTCCCCACTCCCAGCGGGAGAGGGTCAGGGTGAGGGAGAACGCTACATCCAATCACCCGTAGCCGCGGACGTTAGTCCGCGCCATTTAAAAGCCAAAGGTGGTTAAAGTCATGACCTCCGACCAACCACCCGGCGTATGCCCCACACCAACGCCACCCCCACGCAACCCCACCCAAACCAGTCCCCATGCCGGTTGTAAAACGTCGCGCCCGATTTATCCTCCGGTGCCAGCAGCGGCACTTCCACATTCAACGCGCCGGGTCCATACTCGCTGTTTTTGGCATCGCGAAAAATCGTTTGCACGCGGCCGTGCGCATCAATAAAACACGTCACGCCGTTGTTGCAACAACGCAACAGCGGCAGGCCGTTCTCGACGCAGCGAAAGACGGAGTTGGCCATGTGCTGCCATTGTTCGGCGCCGTTGCCGAACCAGCCGTCATTCGTGAGGTTGATGAGAAAATCCAGGTCATCCTGCGCCGCCTCGCGCGTCACGGTCGCAAATGTGTCCTCAAAACAGATCAACGCCGCGGTCTTTGCGGAATGGCGTACGGACGAATTATCGCCGAGCATGATCACCTTGTTCGTGTGACCAAATCCATCGATAGCAAAAGTCACCGGTTTTTCCCCCGGCGTCCAGCTGCCGTCGATCGGTGTGAACCATTTCATGATGAACCCGACCCATTTTTCCAGAGGGATATATTCGCCAAAGATCACCAGCTTTTGCTTGTGGTACGTCGCGGTGAGAAAACCGTCCGGGTTCACCAGAAACGCGGCGTTGTAATAGTTCGTGGCCGCCGTCGTTTCGGCCAGGTCCTCGCCGTTCAAGATCAGCCAGATGTGATGCGCGCGGGCGAAGGCACTGATCGCATGGACATTTTCCTCGTCCATCTCCGGCACCGCCGATTCCGGCCAGATGACCACATCGGTGGTGTTCGTCAGCGCGGCCTCATTTTGCGCCAGAAATTTTTGGAACAGGTTTTCGTCCGAGGCCGGATTCCAGATGACTGTCTGGGGAATGGCCGGCTGGATCATTGTGACGTGCAAAATATTCTTCGCCGCCACGCCCCGGGCGGTCAAAAAAATCCCGTCGGTGAAACACGTGATCACGACCACGAGCGGCAAGGCGATCTCCGCCTGCCAGACGAACCGTTGCGACGGATTTTTCCAGATCATCCGGCCCGCGCAAAACAGCGCCAATGAAAACCACACCACCAGAAATGAAACCCCATACACACCCGTGACCGAGGCGATCTGGATCAACGGCACCAGTTGATACTGCGACACCCCGAGAAAGCTCCACGGAAACCCGCCAAATATCCGCGCCCGCAGCATTTCCAATGCAACCCACACCGCCGCCGCGCCCAGCGACCAGATAAAGCGACCGATCCAACTGGAGGTTTGAAACCGGAAACTTGAAATCAACCACGTCCAAGCCCCGGTAAATAAAGCCAGAAACGCCGCCAGCGCCAGCCAGCCAAGGATCGGAAAAAACGCATACGGAATCAGCAGCAACCAGTAAAGCGATGCCAGCCAGAAGGCAAACCCGCCGGCGTAACCCGCGCGAAACGCATCGGCCCCGTTTTTATTCAGCGCCGCCAGAAACAGGATTGCGGGCGCCACCCACGCGAAACCGGCCACGCTGATCTTCGGAAACGCCAGCGACAGCAGCAATCCGCCCAAAATCGCGACCAGATAGCCGCTGCGTAGAAACAATTCCGTAGCAACGCTTTTGGCGATGGTGAACCGCGAATAGTTTTCGCCAAACACCGCGCCGACCTTGGAAATCTTCCGCGCCTCGGCTAGGACCGCCGGACTGGCGTTGACCACCACCGCCTCGCGCACGCCGCGCCACACGGCGTAATCAGCGGTGGAATTACCGGCGTAATCGAATCCCCGTTCGCCGAATTTCTCCGTCAGCGCGCGCAGTTTGTTTTCGCTGCGAAGATTGGTTTTGCCGTCGCTCGCCAGCAATTCGTCGAAGACCCCGGTGAAATCCGCGATCGGCTGCGCCATTTTCAGGTCCGACGCCGTCGCCAGAATGATTTTCCTGCCCTGTTTTTTTTCTTCGCGCAACCACGCCAGAAACTTTTCGTTGCACTCCAGTTCCGCCGGATTGACCCGGACTTTTTTCCCGAGCTTCTTTTTCAGAAACGCCCTGCCTCGTGTCCACCATATCAGTATGGCAAAAATGGCGAACGGATTCTTTCGCAGCCGCTGCGCGATCGACTCCCACATCATGTCGGAGCGGATGAGCGTGCCGTCGAGGTCCACGGCGAGCGGTATATTTTGGCTGTCGGCCACGCGCGTATGCTGCGGATTCAATAGTCAACTGGCAAGACTGCATCGACTTTGATGTAGCACCCGCGTGTCCTGTTGCGGTTCCTTCTCCCCCTCGGGGGAGAAGGTTAGGATGAGGGGGCGGTACACTCAAAAACTGGCTTCTGCTTCAAGGTTTACAAATTTTAAAAATGCAGTCAACGGCTGTCCCCTCTCCCAGCGGGAGAGGGTCAGGGTGAGGGAGAACGCTCCGTGCAATTACCCGTAGCCGCGGACATTAGTCCGCGCCATTTGAAAGTTGCGCCGACAGCCCTTCTTACCCGATCCGATCCGCCAATTCCTCCGCCGGATAAGTCCAGATCTCCGCCAGCGTCGGATGATAATGCGGCATCACGGCCAGTTCGCGCACGGTCATGCGCTTCGCCATCGCCGCCACGATCTCATGGATCAGTTCGCCACCCAGCGGTCCCGCGCAACTGCCGCCGATGATTTCACCGGTCTTGGGATTCGCGAGCAGCTTCACAAAGCCGTCCTTCGCCTCCATGATGAGCGACTTGCCATGGTCATTGAACGGATAGCTCGCAGCGAGAAACGGCGTCTTCTTTTCACGCACCGCTTTCTCCGTCAGTCCAACGGTTGCCACCTGCGGATCGGTGAACACGACGGAAATGAGCAGACGATAATCAATGTGATTCCCCTTCCCTTGGCCGATGATATTTTTTATCGCCGTCTCGCCCTGCTGGATGGCGATGTGGACGATGTCATGCGGCCCGCAGCAATCACCCGCTGCGTAAATATGCGGCGCGCTGGTCTGCATTTTCGAATTCGTGACGATGCCTCCGTTCTCTTCTGTCTTCACGCCAGCATTGAGCAAGCCCAGCGACGCGGTGTTCGGCGAACGGCCAAGCGCAAACAAAATTTGCTCCGCAGAAACGGAATGGGTCTTTCCGCCTTGCTCGAACGAAACGGATTTCAATTTCCCCTTTCGCTTGGCATCCACCAGCTTGGTGCCGGTAAAAATTTTCACACCCTCGCGCTGGAATACGGCTTGGATGACCGCACCGGCATCGGCATCAAAGTCCTTAAGCAGATGATCGTTGCGCTGGATGATGGTCACCTTGACCCCGAAGCGCGCGAAAAATTGCGCGAACTCGCACGCAATCGCGCCGCCGCCAAGGATGATGAGCGACTTCGGCAGTTTTTTCAGCGCCACGGCGTCATCGCTGGTGATGTAGCCGGTGGCATCCAATTGCGGCAGCGGAGCCGGCGAAACATGCGAACCCGTGGCGATGACAAAATTCGCGGCGGTAAGTTTCTTGCCGTTGCTCAACTGCAACGTATGGGCGTCCAGAAATTTTGCGTTCGCCCGGATGAATTTGAACCGCCCGTCATTCAGTTGTTTGACGCGATGATCGGCAAAATCCTTGATCTGCTCCGCCTTGCGCGCCATCACCTTCTGCCAGTCAAAGGAAACCTTGCCGGTGCGCACGCCCCAGGTTTCTGCATGTTCGGCCAGGTGCTTGACCTCGGCGGCATAGAGCATCGCCTTCGTGGGCATGCACCCGCGCAGGATGCAAAGCCCGCCGACTTCCTTGCCGCCCTCGATGACGACGGTTTTAAGTTTTGCCGCCGCCGCCGTCCGCGCCGCCGCATAACCACCGCTGCCGCCACCGATGACCGCCACATCAAAATCGTATTTCTGTTTTTTACTCATGCCGAAAGAAAGTTAGCACCGCATCACTACGATTCAAGGCACTATTGATTAGCGTCTTCGCGAATTGCAGACGGCCAACGGCTCGATGGACCATCGCACCATATGGAATATTCAGCTGCTGTTCCCTCTCCCAGCGGGAGAGGGTGAGGGTGAGGGTGAGGGAGAATGTGGCTTTTATGACTAAACTTTCATTGCTCATTGAACTCCTAAACCATCCGAATCATTCCGGCGCCAAGACGCTGCGAACGTTTCTCCCTCTCCGCGTCGGCGGAGTCTGCGGAGCCGATGGGGAGAGGGCCGGGGTGAGGTGCGCGTTTTCTCTGTAGCCGCGGACGTCAGTCCGCGCCATTTGAAAATTAGCGCCGACTAATGTCGGAGGCTACCAGCATCGCCCTAAAGCTTCAGCCGAAACCCGACCCGATTCAGCCCGACCGTGATCAGCAAAATCACAATCCCGCAACCGGCAGAACGTGCGACGGCCGCCGCGAGACTGCCTTCCGCCAACCCGTCATACCAGTCACCCAGATGCAGCAGATTCAAAACCGACCCCTGCATCTCGGAAAGCAGATACGCCAGCAGGACATTTTGTCCGGCCAGCACCAGCGGACGGGATACCACCTTCACCGGCTTCACGTCGCAGAAAAAATAAAATCCCAGCCACAGTGCGCCGGTGACCGCGTCCGCCCAAAAACACCACGACGGCGTCGCGTCGTTCTTGCTGATGCCGTAGAGGCCATTGGCCAGCAACGCGGCGAATGCAAACCCGAGAATGAACAGCAGGGTGAATTTTACCTTTGATTTCAACGCCGCCGTTTCCGGCGTGACCAAGATCGTCGCCAGCAAAAGCCCGGCGACCGTGATGGCTGCCTGCGAACCGAGCGTGCCGCCGAAATCCACAAAATGCGCCGGCCAGAAATTATCAAAGAACCCCTTTTGGTCTGCCGCATAAAAGCATGTCATCAATGCTACGCACGCCAGCAATGCCGTCCGGTTCGTTTTAAAGATTAGAAACAGCACCGCCGCCGCCAGGTACGCCCAACCGATCAGTCCGAGGATGCCATACCAGCTCGTGTTGATATGCAGCGGATACAGCGTAAGGATGTGATGCTTTTTATGGCCAAAGGTGAGCGCGCAGAAAAGCATCCCGAAAAACCCGAGCCCGCGGATCGCCACGTTGAAGGCCTTCCAAAATTTTTCCGACTCCGGTTTTGCGCCCCGCGGCGACAAATGGCAAAACGCCAGGATGCCCGAACTGAACATCGTGGCATACCACAACGGCGTGCCCCCGCTTTCGCCGTTGACCATCAAAATTCCAAGCGCGAGCAGCGCCAGTGTGCGCGTAAGGATGTGCAGGATTTTTTCCCAGGGCGGCAACGCCTTCCCCAGCGCAAACGGTATCGACATGCCGACGATGAATAGAAATCCCGGAAACACCAGGTCCACAAAAGTCATGCCGCTGCCGTGTTCATGGCGGTCGCTGAAATGGACCATCCAGTTCGGCACGAGATTTTCCGGCGCCCCGGCGAGGTCGTTGACAAAAATCATCGTGAACATCACGAAACCCCGCAGCGCGTCGATCGAGGCCACGCGGGGAATTTTTGGCGTGCTGCTTCCGGTTTCCATGGGCACCCGCAAACTGTGTCAGAAACACCACCCGGTTGTCATTAGCCGAATGTTCTATTGCTTCGCATATGCAAAAAAAAATCCGGCGCTGAAAAATTCAGCGCCGGAAGCTGGTTCCGAATTTTATTACGGATTGTAATTCGTGCTGCTCAACCGGTAGAACTGCCGACCCAGCACCGGAGTAACGACGTTCGTCCCGATGAAGCTGTAAGCATTGCCGCCCAGCACATTGGTGGCCACCGTCTTCCACTGATTGAGCGGGCTGATTAGGTTGGTAGTCATGAGCAAATAGGCGGTGGCGCCGGACTGCCCGTTGGTGCCGTTCAAGGTAAGGTTCGAGCCGGAGAACACAATATTGGTGATGGCCGGGCTGACCGTGATGGTCGTGATGCTGGAAGCTAACGAGAGCACTGAAACTTTACCGTTCACGGCCAGGCCGTTCGACCAGACGAAGCCGCCACCAATGTTGGTAATGGTGAGTGCGGCACCCCCGGTGACTGCCTTGTTGAACAAGGTGAACGTGTCACCGATCTGCAAAGTTGCCCCGAGGTTGGTGATCGTGACCGTACCCGTGCCGATGTTGGCAGCGGTGCCGGTGACGAAAACCTGATCGCTCTGCGAACCGGAGCGGTTCACCCGGAACCAGCCGCCGCCGCTGAGCGCCAGGTTGCCGCCTACGGTAAAGGTGCCGATACCAGAGAAGTCGCCGCCGCCAATGGCGGAGCCGGACTGGACAAACAGGCTGCCGGTGAGGGAGCCCGTGCCCGCCAGCACGCCGAATCCCGCGTTGGTTATGGCACTGTTATTGGTGGTGGGACCGGTGTACGTGTTGTTAGCGTCAAGATAAAGGTTACCCCCGCCTGTCTTGATGAAGCCACAACCGTGGCCGGCATCACCGATTATGCCTGTAATGGTGGTCGCCGCCGTATTGGTGACCTGCCAGGTGCGATTGGTGATTATCCCATCGACGCCGTAAAGCTGGCAGGAGCCGGCAAATGTCAAGGGATTGGTGCCGCCGACAATCAATATCTGGTTGTTCGTCGGATAGGCAAGTGCGTTGGCAATCGTTATGGCTCCGCCGGAAGCGTAGACCATGCCGCTGCCGCTGGCACTGCCGGCCTCGGACGAAATTTCCAGCGGCCCGGTGCCGATCGGCCCTGAGGTCACAGTCCCTGAGGTCGGTGTGCTGTTGAGGCCAAGGCCAAGACCACCGGCCGTCGTATAGGTGCCGCCGCTGTAGTTGTTGTTACCGTTCAGAACTGCCAAGCCATTGCCACGTACCCAGATGCTGCCATCGCCGGAGATGGTACCATTGTAGGTCTGCGTGCCCATGGTGTTGTAAGGTGCCAGGGACATCAGGTCACTACCGCCGGAACTGAAGGTGATGTTGGCGTTGCAGACTGTATTCGTGCCGAAGACGCGGATACGTTCGTTGGTCGTGGTGTTAGCGGCAGTAGACTGCAAGGTCAGCGTTTTTCCGCTCGTACCGGACAGGTTTCCGTTGAAGACACCGGCATAAGTGGAACCGGCATCAAATATCATGGTAAAGCTGTCAGCCACCACCACATCGCCCAACCCGGACGTCGCACTGCCGGCCACGGTCCATTCCATCTTTCCACCGGCCTCTGCCAGCGTGACGGGCCCCGTACCCAGGCCATTGCCATTGCCCAGTTTCAGATTGGCTGCAGCGTTGCTGATGATGGTGCCGCCGCTGAAGGTATTGGCATTATTGATAGTAAAAAGACCGCTGCCGTTGTAGGTCAATTTGCCGGGCCCGGCAAAACTGCCGCTGCCGGTCCAAGTATAGAATGAACTGGTGTGACTGACAGTGACCGATGACGCGCTCAAATAACTTCCAGTAAGGGTCACTGTGCCGCCGCCACCGCCGTCATCAAACGTGACCGCGTCGCCAAAATTAAAGAAATTGGCTGAATCACCCAAATCATCCGTATTCCAACTTTCGCTGGTTTTCAAATCCCAAGCCCCGCTGCCGGAATAGAACAAATTGTTAGGCGTCTCCAGGGACAAGGAATTGGTCACGGAATTGGTGCTGTAAGGACCCGTGCCGGTGACGGTAACATAATAACCGTCCGCACCCGACGACGCCACGTCAGCACTGCTCGCGGAAGTGATGGCCAATTGGCTGCTGGTGGAACCCGAGATGTTCCCGCCATCAATCAAATTCGTACCATGCCGGTGCCATTGATAGGTGACATTGGCACCCACGGCGGTCACGGAAAAAGCGCCGGCTCCGTTGTTGCCGATAACGACGGGCGCCGGTTGTTGCGTGATATTCGGCGGTCCCGTTATCGCCGTCACCGATCCGACAACCGTTATGGAGGCGATGTCAACAACGTTTGAAGTCGAAATATCGCCTTTTTTATAAAAACCCATGGCCAGACCGTCAAACGCTGCCGTCGTATAAGCGGCGGCAGAATTGGTACCGCCGATGGTGGTCGCCAATCCGGCTACGGTATAAAGGTTGTTGGTGATGGCCACCTGGCTGGGAGCGATTAACGTGATGGTCAGAACATTGGTATATACGATATTAGTGGTGGCCTGCACGAGGCTCGTGCTATTGGGGGTGCCGATGACCAAACCACCGTTGTTGCTGAAACTTTTCGTGCTGCTGCCTTGAGTGACCAGGTCCTGGTTGTCGCTACCGGGGTTCGAGGCATTTGATGGGCGGCCAAAAATTTCATAGTGGAGGCTGCTGGTCGTATCGCTCACATCCGTCTCATACCCCGCCCAATCCTGGACGCCACCGCTGGCGTTGCCCATTCCTTCTGTGATAAAACCATTGGCATTACCCAACGGGTAAACCCCGCCGCTGTTATACAAGCCAATGCCCACCTCGCACGTCCCGCTCCCGCCAGCCCAAATGCCCGTTGTGTTTGTGTAAACAATGGTCAACTGGACGTAATCCCCCGGTTGGGAAAGGGCGACGGGGTTGCCGGTGAACAGGGCCTGGATTTCGCAAAGATTTCCACCACCGCCGTTTGTGATGCCATAACGCAAATCGTTTGCCGAAACGGACGCCGGCGGATACTCCGCCAGGCTGCCAACGAATTCATAACTCGCGGAATGCAGGGTCGGCGTCACCGGCGTCGCGGCGTTCACCGTGCTGCCACCGGTGAAGTTATCACTGAAAAACGTGGTCTGTGCGGTGACAGCCAGTGGCAGGAGCAGCGCAATGCATGCGCCCGTGAATGTTTGTGTCAGTTTTTTGATCATGGTATTGTAGGTAGGTTGGCCGGACGGAATTTTTTTCGGGATCAAGGCTGAAAGGCGTTAAATATGATACGATACTGGTCAGGTGTCATTTGAACCGAGGCGGACCACAAATTAGGATCAAACCATTGGTAGGAGCCTTTTTTGTTGTTCCCTTTTATCGACTGCCAGTTCGCATGGGCGTCGGTAAAAAGCACGTCAATACCCGCAGGATAGTTGCCGGTCTTGTGATTCAGGTCCGTCGTTTCATTCATCGTGTCCGACGCGATGCACTTGGTTGGATCTGCCTGGGACACCTTGAGCGGGATCAGCGTGGTGATGGTATTTGGCGCATCATTGGGATTTGGGCTCGCAAAAGTTTGTGAGGAATAATTCTGAACCGGCAGATTGGGACCCCCGTAAGTCCCGGAAGGTCCGCCGACCGTGGCAGACTGCACGTAATAGCTGTAACTGCAACGAACGTATGCGTTGCCGTCCCAATTCTGAATCAGCGTCGACTCGTCCGGCGGAATGGCCGGCCAGGCGTAGTTGACCTCGTTGTAGGCTCCGTACCAATACACGCCGGTGGTGTTCGCTGGACAATAAAACACGTTCCCGTTCGGAACTATTTTGTTGAAAAAAAGCGAACCCATGGCATAAGGCCCCTGCACCACCCCGCCGGTCGCCACGTCGTCCCCGGCATTGGCGTAACGCATCACCTCATGCGTCTCCCATGGATTTCCGCCTTGCACCCAGCCGGTTGAGGGAAAATAGTCCGAGTTATCTCCAGTGTAGATGTTCAGGCCCACACCGATCTGCTTCAAATTGCTTGTGCAGGACGCGCGATACGCTTTCTGCTTGGCCGCCGACAGCGCCGGCAACAGCAACGCCGCCAGGATCGCGATGATGGCGATCACCACCAATAATTCGATCAACGTAAAACCGGTTGAGCTTTGCCGTTCATGACGGATGACGCCGCGGGCAGGAAATACGGAGTGCGTTTTTTTCATTGGGATTTGTTTTACACTACCACCAACTCCCGGACTGTCAGCACCTACGTCTTGCAAATGAATTTGAAATTTAGGCACTCGGTTCGCTTCCGCCATCACCCCGCGCCCGGTTCAATTTTATATCTATG
The DNA here is from genome assembly GCA_035485115.1 of Candidatus Sulfotelmatobacter sp. GTDB lineage: Bacteria > Verrucomicrobiota > Verrucomicrobiia > Limisphaerales > UBA11358 > UBA11358. Next base: position 11,542 of record DATHOG010000222.1, read on the forward strand.
AGTGCCTGCCCCACCGGGTTTGTTTTTGATTGCGACAATCATACGCTCATTTCATCCTTGCCCCATGAACTCGATCATCTATCCACGCAGCCCGCGCGAAACCATGGACGGCTGGCACTATCTGCCCCGTTACGTTGACAAGATCCGCCTGCACCTCGCCGGCAAATTGCATTCCGACTACACCGATAATTTTGGCAAGGGCTTTGACGGCTTCTGGCTCAAGGCCGCCGGCGTCACCCACGAACAATTCATTTCGGTTGTGAAGAATTCCCTGACCGACGGCGAAGTCTGCGACTGGGTGCGGATCAATGTGAAACGCACTCCTGCCGAAAAAGCCGCCCACTGGCAGGATGTTTTGAGCCGTCCGCTGGCGAACGATGATTCCGCCTGTGCACGCCTTCAGAAACGCAAGGAAGATTCCGGCCTCGGTCACCGCGACGACCTCAAAAATTTCGTGGACTATATCGACGCCGACGAAAAACGCCTCTGACCGCCGCCCATATTATCCGCACGCATATGAATTTCCATTCCTTCTCCCGGGCCATCGTGTTGTCGTCGTTCGCATTGGCCGCCGGTTTATTTACCGGCTGCACCCATGTCCAGCCTGAGACACAGCGCCATACCTTTGCCATCGGCACCAACGATTTTCTGCTGGATGGACAGCGGTTTCAAATCCGCTGCGGCGAGATCCATTCCGCGCGCGTGCCCGAAAAATACTGGCGCAACCGCTTGCGGATGGCCAAGGCGATGGGCTTGAACACCGTCTGTGCTTATCTGTTTTGGAACCTGCACGAACCGCGCCCCGGTGAGTTCAACTGGACCGGCCAGGCCGATGTCGCGACCTTTTGCCGCATCGCCCAGCAAGAAGGCCTCTGGGTGATATTGCGTCCCGGCCCCTACTCCTGCGCCGAATGGGAGATGGGCGGCACGCCCTGGTGGCTCTTGAAATATGATGACATCCAACTTCGTACGCGCGATCCGCACTACCTTGATGCCGCGAAAAATTACCTGAACGAAGTCGGCCGTGTGCTTGGCCCGCTGCAAATCACCCATGGCGGCAACATTATCATGGTGCAGGTGGAAAACGAATACGGCTTCTTCGGCAAGGACACCGCGTACGTGGACGCATTGCGTCAGGCAATCGTGGATGCCGGTTTTGACGTGCCGCTGTTCCAATGCAATCCTCCCGACCTGATGAAAAACGGTTTGCTTCCGGGCATGTTCCAGGCCGGGAACTTCGGCAGCGACGTGGTGAAAAATTTTGAAAAGGTCAGGAAACTCCAGCCGTCCGGCCCGCTTATCTGCTCCGAATTTTATCCCGGCTGGTTCGACACCTGGGGCCAGCCCCATCACCTCGGCAAACCGGAAAATTACCTTCCAAACCTGAAAACGATGCTCGATATGGATGCTTCATTCAGCATCTACATGGTGCATGGCGGCACGACCTTCGGCCTGTGGTCCGGCTGTGACCGTCCGTTCAAGCCCGACACCTCGAGCTACGATTACGACGCCCCCATCAGCGAAGCCGGCTGGCCGACCCCCAAATTCTTTGCCACACGTGAACTTTTTTCAAAATACCTTCTCCCCGGCGAAACGCTGCCGGATGTGCCCGCCACCAACCCCGTCGTCAGCTTCGCCCCCATCGAGTTGAATGAAGTCGCACCGATTTTCGATCATCTGCCCGCTCCGATCCATGACGAGACACCGCGCTCCATGGAAGCCTACGACCAGGGCTATGGCTGCATTTTGTACCGCACCAAAATTCCAGCCGGCGATGCGATAACCCTCGAAGCCGGAGCAATTCACGATTTTGGTTTTGTGTTCGTGGATGGCAGGCGCGTCGGCATCCTCGACCGGCGCGATGCCCGGCCGCAAATTTTATTGCCTGCCCGCGAACAGGAATCCCAGCTCGATATTCTCGTCGAACCGATGGGCCGCATTAACTTTGGTACCGAAATGGCCGATCACAAAGGCCTCATCGCGCCGGTGAAACTCGGCGGAGAAATATTGAAGGACTGGGAAATCTTCAATCTGCCGCTCGACGCCAAAATGCTCGCAGGTTTGAATTTTACGAATACAACAATAGATTTAAATACGCCCGCCTTCTGGCGCGGTGAATTTGTCCTCGAAAATGCCGGTGACACCTTTCTGGATTTGCGTAATCTCGGCAAAGGTGATGTCTGGGTGAACGGCCATTGCCTCGGACGTTTCTGGAACATCGGCCCGACACAGACCGCTTACGCCCCCGGCTGCTGGCTGCATGCCGGGACCAACGAAATCGTGGTCCTCGACATCCTTGGTTCGGAAAATCATACGGTCGCCGGTCTGGAAAGACCGATCCTAGACGAACTGCATCCTGAAAAAGATTTTCTAAAAAACCATCGCCCCCTCGTGAAGTTGAATTTGGATTCCGCGACGCCCGTTCATTCCGGCGCCTTTGCGCCCGGTGGCGACACCCAGGACATCAAATTTTCATCTCCCGCCACGGGAAAATATTTCTGCCTCGAATCCATGGATGCTTTTGACGGCCAGCCGTTCGCGGCGATCGCCGAACTGGATCTGTTGGATGCCGATGGCAACGCCATTTCGCACAATGGCTGGACAATCGCCTATGTGGACAGCGAGGAACGCAACATCGAGGATGGCGTGGCGGAAAATGCGATCGACGGGCAAACCGCGAATTACTGGCACACAGAATGGAAGAACGCCCGGCCGGATTATCCTCATTACCTGGTTTTAAACCTCGGAAAATCCCAGACCATTTCCGGCTTCCGCTATGTTCCGCGCCAGGGGAGCGAAAACGGCCGGATCAAGGATTACCGCATCCTGATCGACAACGACCTGGTTCATTGAGGCAGCGGCTCAGATACGCGCGTGATTCGTATTGCGCGACCGGTTGAGGCATCCACCTCGATCACCGCGCCGTGGAGACATATTTTATGCCGCGCCACGGTGAAACGCTGCGGCGTGGACGTCAAAAACCTTTCCAACACCGGCTCGATCTCGCGCCCCAGCACACTTTCTTGCGGCCCCGTGAAGCCCGCGTCGGTCAAATACGCCGTGCCGCCGGGAAAAACCTGCTCGTCTGCGGTTTGTACATGGGTGTGCGTGCCCACCACCGCGCTGACCTGGCCATCCAGCATCCGCGCAAATGCGATCTTTTCCGAAGTCGCCTCGGCATGAAAATCCACAAAGATGATTCGCGCATGCTGCCGCAATTGCGCCACTTCCTCGCGCGCGGCGATAAAGGGATTTTCCAGCGGCGGCATGAATGTGCGTCCCTGTGCGTTCATCACGGCAACCGGCGGCAGGTCGCGTACCTTGTAGACCCCGCTGCCGTGTCCGAGGGTGCGCGGGGGATAATTCAGCGGCCGCAAAAAACGCGGCTCCCGCTCAAGCAGTTCGACAACTTCCTTTTGATCCCACAAATGATCGCCGCTGGTTATGACATCGATGCCGTACCCATAAAGCTCCGTCGCGATTTCCGGCGTGATCCCGTTGCCGCCGGCGGAATTTTCACCGTTGGCGATCACAAAATCGAGCGCGTGCCGTTCGCGTAATTTCGGCAGCAGGTTTTTTACCGCGCGTCGCCCGGGTTCGCCCACGATGTCACCGATGAAAAGGATTTTCACGCGAAAGATTTAAACATGAATCGCCCGAAACACACGAATGAAAACTTCTCAAAGCCGGGTGCCCATCGCCGCGATCAAAATCGCGGCCAGCCAGAGCAACAACACCGCGCGCGTCTTGCTGCAGCCGTTTTTGACCAGCCGGTGGGAAAGATGATTCGTATCACCCACCCAGACCGGCTTTCCGTTCAAGGTGCGGACCACTGTGACCTGCAGGAGGTCCAATAACGGAATCGCCAGCACAAACAACGGCGCGAGCACGGCCAGTTGGTGCGGATTTTGTTTCGAGTAAAAATGCGGCAGCAAACCCATTACCGCGAGCAGGTAGCCGGCCAGATGGCTGCCGGCGTCGCCCAGGAAGGATTTCGCACCCGGAAAATTCCACGGCAAAAACCCCAGCAGCGCGCCACAGACGAGAAATTCCATCGTGGCGACGAGGTATTCCCCGTTCGCCGCCGCAATGATCGCGAAGAAAAACGCCCCGATCGAACCAAGTCCCGAACACAGTCCGTTCATGTTATCCATGAAATTGAACGCGTTGACAACGGCAAGGACCCAAAAAATGGTGACCGCAAAGCTAAATACCTCACTGTGGACAAACAGCGTGATTTTTTTGCAGGCGATGGCCACGAGCAGCGCGACAAGGGTTTGTCCGGCAAACTTCGGCAGCGGTTTCAATTCATGCTTGTCATCAAACCAGCCGAGCAGCGTGATGCCGATCGCACCGATGCCGATGGCGGCAAGTTCCAACCCGCGCCGGTTCAAACCATGCGCGATAAGATCAGTGGAGGAAATTTTAAGGATTCCGGACTTGATGGCGATGGCGCCCGCGCCCGGCGGCAGCAAAATTCCGGTCAACACCGCGAAGCCGCCGGCGAGCGGTACCGGCGTGTCATGGATTTTGCGGTGGCCGGGATCATCCACCAGATTTGTCCGCAAACACCATCTGCGCCATAACGGCAGCGCCAGCAGCGTGGTCAGAAACGCCCCGGCAAAGGCGGCGGTGAAAAAATTGAATGGGAAGGTCACGCGCGCAGGCCGCGTTTGGCGGCCAGTTGTTGATACACAGTGTATTGGGCATCAACCATTTTTTCGACGGAGAAATTTGCGCGGACAAATACGGAACCAGCGTCGCCGAATTGTTTTCTCAACTCCGGCTTTTTTGCGAGCAATAACAATCTTTCGGCAGCGGTCCCGATGTCTCCAGTACGCACCAGAAACCCGGTTTCATTTTCGCGGCAAACTTCGTTCGCGCCGTCGAAATCATAGGCGACCACCGGTTTGCCCGCCGCCAGCGCCTGCGGCAATGCGCGCGACAAGGCTTCACGATACGATAAATGCGCCAGGCAATCCATGATCCCCACATGACGCGCAACCTCATCGGGAGGAACCAGGCCGGTGAATATGACCTTGTCCGCTATGCCGAGTTTGTGCGCGAGAGCTTCCATTTCGCCGCGCAAAATGCCATCGCCCACGAACAACACCCGTGCGTGCGGAATTTCCGCTTGGATTCTGGCGAAGGCGCGGAGCAGATCAGCGTGACCTTTAAGTTTGAAAATTCGCCCGACCTTACCGATGACGAAATTTGATCCATCCAGGCCGAGCTTTTTCCGGAGCGAGGGATCGTTTCCGGCCTCCAGGAATGGCTGAAGGTTGAAACCGCTGAAGATGCGCGTGAACATCCCGGGCTTTCCAATTCCAGCAGCAAGATAAAGCCGTGTCATCGCGTCGGCGGAGCAAAAAAAATGATTGGTAACCTTGGCGGCATGCTTTTCGGCGGCGGTAAAAACCAGGTTGGCAAACGCACCCTGAAAATTTCCGAACGACGGGCCATGGATGTGATGGATGATGACCGGCACTCCGGCACGCCGCGCGGCCAGCCGGCCGAGAATTCCCGCCTTGCCGCTGTGGGTGTGGACGATATCGGGTTTCTGCGCGCTGAAAATAGTTTGCAGTTTTTTGAGCGCTCTGAAGTCATTTAGCGGGTGAACCGGACGGACAAGCTCGGAGACAATGGAAAAACCTTTTGGGTCGGCCATGAAAATTTTCCCCGCTTCGTTTTCCAGCGAGCCTTCGGGGCCGGTGGCCGGACCGGTAATCAAATTGACTTCGACGCCGGGTTTGCGGCGCAGGCCGCGAACGGTGGCGAGCGTGTTCTCTTGCGCCCCGCCGACGACGAGGCGCGTGATGACGTGGGTGATCTTCAATCCGCTGGACAGTTGAATAATTGAATCGCGGCGACGGTTCAATGATTAACGTTTCAGCGATTTGACACGTTCGGTCACGTTTGAAAACTCCAATGAATTGGTCGGTGCGTTGGCCAGATAAATCTGGTAGTTCCGCAACGCTTCGGCGTTGTCCTTCTGTTGCCACGCAATTTCGCCCAGACCGAAGGCGACCTGGAATGAATTCGTATAAGTCGCTTGCAACGCGGTATAATCGGCCCGGGCGGCATCAAATTTGTCGCTTTTAAAATAGGAGAGCGCACGGTTGAAACGCGCGGCGGAATTGGTGCTCTGGATTTCAAGGACCCGTGTCATCGGCTTTATAGCTTCTCCATAGTCACCCATCTGGATATAAGCGTAGCCTTTGCCGAATAGCCAGGTCGGATCATCCGGCGTCTGTGCCAGCTGGATTTCGATGGCATGCAGGGCGTTGGTGTAGAGCCCTCGCTTAAAATACAACTCGACTGCGGATGTCAGCAACCTGGTATCATCGGAATGGAGGTTGATTTCCAGGTCGAGCACGCGTGCGGCTTCGGCAAATTTATTTTGCTGAAAGTAAGCCGTTGAAACCAGCACGTTCATGGTCGTGGAATTGCTGGCGTTCAATCCAAATTTATCAGGATTGGCAAGCGGCTCGCGTAGATATTTCAGCGCCTGGTCAGGCAGCCGGTCAAGGAGATAAATTTGTGCCAATTGCAGGCGCGCCAGCAGATTGTCAGGTGCAATCTGGATTACGTTGGCAAACTCGGCAGCCGCCTGACGAAAGAAACCATTCTGGTTCTGCATTAGCTGGTTGCCGGCGAAGATGCGAAAACTGACATCATCGAATGGTCCGTCAGCAGTTACAACCTCGTTCCAACTCCGGTACTGGCCAAAAGCGTCCGGCGTGACCTTGCCAAGGTTGATGTCGGGCACGGCATTCGTACGCAATACTCCGTTAAATTCGAGATTGTTTTGGGCGACAATGTTTTCAGGATTGAAACGTAGCGCCTGTTGAAAACGGACCGCAGCCTTTTCCAATTCACCCGCACGCTGGAGTTCAACCCCCCATTCGTTCAAGCTTCGCGAGCAAAAAAATCCCATCTTGAGTTCACTTTGATTTGCTTCGGAAGTTGTGTGCAGGTGCATGAGCAGCCAATCGACCACATTTTTCGATTTAGAGTAGTCAGGCGGATTGAGTGCCCTTTCAACATAAGGTTGCAGGTCGGTTACGGCCTTGTCCCAAAATGACTCGTTTTCAGCTATGCGGCCGGCGTCCGGCGGCGGCGGCAACAACGTGTCCTCCGGCAACTTTTTTATTGGATACGCCAGTCCGTACGCTTCTTGATAGAAGATCTCAAAATAATAGCCGTAGCTCGGGTTGAGATAGCAAAGGGCGTTGGATTTTGAAAGTGAATCGAGCATCATGATGATGGCCAACGGTGGAACACCGACGTTTTCCTTGCCCGGTGGAATGATATAGGGGATTTTGTCCGGGTATCGCTCGTGCATTAAACGATGATACGGCGTCCAGTTCAAGGACATCGTGTCGAGCACCGGATAGTCTTTCAAGCGGCCTTCCCGGGCCAGTGCCGTTTGGACAATCACCGCGCGTAATGGAGAAAATTGCCCCGAAACATCACTGTCGCATAGCAACACGGCCGGCGGCTTTGGAAGATTTTCCGTCGTCAGCTCGGCAAATTTCAGCAACACATCGTTGTTCACATCCTTGATGATCGGTCGGTTTTTGTAAACCAGCGCGACGACAACGAAGGCGGAGCAGAACATCACCCCCGCAATCAATACCGGGCAAACCCACATCAACGCCGGTGGGAAAATCGGTTCGGGTCGCGGATTACGCCGTGTGGGTTGCGGCCGCCGGCCAAATACCAGCAAAAAGTATCCACAGCAGTAGCCAACACTTAACGCCGCCAGAAATTGGTAGGTCAAAAACGAAGTGCCGTAAAACGGCAGTTCCGTGAAATTTCCCGCCAGTTTATTGGGGGAAAACGGCACGTCAAACATCACCCACACACAGACTCCAAAAACCGCCGCATGCACGAAATGAACCATGTTGCCCGCCAGCACCGTGCCGATCCGGCTGTTGTCACCAAAACTCGAACTCCAGCGGAATGACATCAATAATACCGGTACCAGCGCCGATAGCGAAGCCTGCGCCAAAACCATCCGCACGTTGCTTTCCTTGATGGCCGTCATAACGTGCCAATCCGTGCTGATCTGCGGGCGCAATAAATCCCAAACACCCAGCTTCATCCCCGGAGAAAATTTTCCGATCAAAGGCAGCAGAAAAATTAATGACAATCCCGCCAGCCCGAACAACACCAGCCGCACAAGAAAACGTACATTGAAAAATTCCAGCTTCTTCAGCCAGATCACCGCCGCGAGAAATACCGGGAAATACCCCACAAACAACCAGTTTTCCGCCATGCCGGCGCCATACGCAACCGCCACCACAACCAGCCGCCATTCCTTTTCATCAAGCCTAAATTCAAGCAACTGCCAGATGATGAAAGCGAACAGCAGCAAATCTATCATCTCGCCCGTGTAACTCGTTGCGTGTTCCCAGAAAACCAGTTGCAAACCGCCCAGCACCACTGCCAGCACCGGCGGAAAGTACGCCTGCCATCCCGTCAAAAAACCAAAATCGCTTTTTTCGCGCTGCCGCTGCGGCTCTGTCCGGTCATGCGGCAAAATCGCCACGCAGCGTGCCAGCAGCGCCAGTACCAGTGCGGCACAAACCGCCGAAAAAACATTGAGTGCAATCGGAATCCTTGCCACCGGCAACCAGTGAAATGGCAGCGTCAACAACCACTGCACCGGACTGTAAATTTGGGGCTGCCACAGGTAGCCCGAAATCTGTGCGACCGCCGAAATGTTCATGAGCGTGAGCCAGCGGTTCAACGTGCACCCATAAATCACCAGCATCAGCGCACCCAGCAACCACGGCAAATAACGCGGTACAAAACCCCTCCGGGGGTCGGTTTGATTTTTATCAGGCATCAGGTATGCGTTTAGTTCAATGGAATTGCCGCGCGTTGGCAAGTTCAGTTTCTACGTCGCAAATCCGCAACGCACTCGACATGCTGCGTCTGCGGAAACATGTCCAGCGGCTGCACGCGCGCCAATTCAAAGACACCGTCGCCGCACAAAACGTTCAAATCCCGTGCCATTGTCGCCGGATGGCACGACACATAGATCACCTGCGACGGGCGCTGTGTCCGTAGCAGTTCCAGCAGCGAAGGCCAGCAACCTTTGCGCGGCGGGTCAAGCAGGACGGCGGTTTTGTCCACGGGAAACTGTTGCAGCAACTCCGGCAGTTTATCTTCCGCCTTGGCGGCGACAAACACGCCATTGTTAATTTTTCGTGACACCGCATTTTGCCGCGCGGCCTTGATCGCCAGCGCGTCATATTCCACGCCAACGAAATTTTCAACCGCATCCGCCATTTCGATCCCAAAAAAACCGACCCCGCAATACAGGTCAATCAGGTGCCGTGCGCCGCCGTCCTTGATGAAGGTTTTCACGGTTTCGACCAGTTGCGGCAGCAGAAAAAAATTATTCTGGAAGAAAGAGTCCCTCGGCACCTCCCAATTTTCCGGCTGCACGCGCAAAACAAACTTTAGCCCCCCGCGTGGCGGCGGGTTGGCCCGGACATTCTTGATCTGTTCGTTCAACGCCGGTTCGGCGATTTTACATTCCTCGATGTCCTCGACAAAATTGTTGTCCGCCCGGATGAACCCGATTTCCAGTTTTTTAGCCGGCCCGTTCCACTGGCTGCGGATCATGATGCGGTTGCGATAGCCATAGGGTTGCGGACAACCGATGACCGGGCCAATTTTCTCCGCCGAAATCTTCCCGACCCGCTCGAACAGGTCAACAATCTGCTTGTGCTTGAACCTTAACTGCGCCGCGTAGCCGATGTGCTGATACTGGCAGCCGCCGCATTGCGAGAAATATTTGCATTCCGGCGCAACGCGCTCCGGGGACGGCGTGATCACGCGAAGCAATTTCGCCCGTGCAAAGGTCTTTTTTAACTCGATGATTTCGACCTCGACCGTTTCGCCGGTGACGACAAACGGAACGAACACGACAAAATCATCCACACGGGCCACGCCTTCACCGCCGAAGGCGAGGTCTTGGACGGTCAGGGAAATTTGGTCACCGATTTTGAGAGACACCCATGAAGCATAATTTTTCCGAGGCCGTCAAAAAAGTTTTTTTGCTGAAAATGATGAAATTAACCCCGATCACGGATCGGCCGGTCTCGATCAGTCAAATCTTGCTCAAAAACCTGCCACCGGACTTCAATGGAAAACCCGCCAGAAATTCCTGCGCCGGCAGCCGTTTCCCCCCCTCGCGCTGCAACTCCAATATCCTCAACGAATCTTTTCCGCAGCCGACGACGATGCCGTTCTTGTCGGCGGACAAAATCTCCCCTGCTCCACCCGATTGCCCCGTCACCCCGGCTTTCCAAACTTTCAACAATTGCGGCTTGTCATCGGTTTGCAAAAAGGAAAACACCCCCGGCCACGGCGTAAACGCGCGTAACCGGTTGTAAATTCTCTCCGCCGGATCATTCCAGTTAATCTGACCGTCTTCCTTTTTGATTTTGGCTGCGTAACTTGCCCCCTGGGACGGCTGCGGTTGCGGTAAAATTTTTCCCGCGACAAAATCGGGAATCGTTTCCACCAGCAGCTCTGCGCCAAGCTGCGCCAGACGGTCGTGCAAAATCTGCGAATCGTCCGCCGGCGAAATCGGCGTGCGGCGCGTTGACAAGATGGGACCGGTATCCAGCCCGGCATCCATCTTCATGATGGTCACGCCGGTTTCGGTTTCGCCATCGGCGATCGCCCGTTGGATCGGTGCGGCGCCGCGATATTTCGGCAGCAGCGAGGTATGCACGTTGATGCAGCCATATTTCGGCACGTCCAAAATGGATTGCGGTAAAATTTGGCCGTAGGCCACCACGACCAGCAGATCGGGTTTCAACGCGCGCAGTTCGGAAATGAATTTTTCATCGCGCGCCTTCAGGGGTTGCAACACTGGCAACTCAAAGTTTCCCGCAAGAATTTTTACCGGCGATGACGTGAGCTTGAGTTCACGGCCTTTTGGCTTGTCCGGCTGGGTCACGACGGCGGCGACGGAAAAGTTTTTTCCGGCGCAAAGTTTTTCCAGGCTGGCACGGGAAAGTTCCGCCGTGCCCATAAAAATGATTCGCAGCGGCGTCATCGCCGGATTATTTCTCGACCGCGTAGTGCAAAATATCGGAAAGCACCTTGGCAGGTGACTGGTCGGCGTTGATGACGTGGACAAGTTTTTTTCCGTAAAATTTCAGCACCGGCTTGGTCTCGGCCTCGTAGGTTTTCAGACGCTGTTGGATGATCTCGAGGTTCGCATCATCAAGGCGGTTTTCCTTGATGGCCCGTCTTTGGATGCGTTCGATGAGTTTTTTCTCGTCGGAACTTTGCAGGTAAAATACGCCGACCACATCCAGGGTATCACGAAGGATTTCCGCCTGGTTCACGTTGCGGGGTATGCCGTCGAGGACAAGTAAATCGTGTTCCGGATGGAAACGTCCGATCTTGGTGCTGTTCTTGATGCTTTCCTTCCAAAGCTTGATGGTCGGCTCGTCGGGCACGAGCTGGCCGCGGCTGGAGTATTGGAGAAATATCTTGCCCAGGGGCGTATCGGTGCGGAGATTGCGGAAAACGTCGCCGCAGGCGCAGTGAAAAAATTTCGGGATGGCGCCGAAGATTTTGCCTTGCGTGCCTTTGCCGGCGCCCGGCGCGCCAAAGAGTAGGATACAACGATATTTCAAGCGGTACGGGGGTTGAGTTTGATTTCCTGGATGTCGGCGAATGGCACCGAGACCTGGCCCTGGGGCGTTTCTAGAATGAGATCGTTCTGGGCGATTTGCGCGATGCGTTCCACGGATAACTGGGCCTTCATCGTGCGCAACTCCATGGAATATTTTTTGGAAAGGTCCCCGCCGCTCACAAAATCAGCGAAGCGCGTCTCGATGAACCGCTTGTTGAAGGTGAACTTGCCGCGCGGATAAATTTGCGGCTCGGGTTTCTTCGGAGCCGTGCTGGCGGCATCGGTTTTCCAGGAAGCTTCGGCGATCTGGATTTGCTCCTGTTGCTGTGCAGCAACGACTTCGGTCGCCAGCTCCTCGGCCTCCTGCTGTTCCGCAGAAACTTCGACCTTCACCGGCAACCAAAGAAAAATAACCGGCCCGATCACCGGCAGCACCGCCGCCGCCCCCATGACCTGCACGGCGGAACGCGCCTTGACGAGGGAGATTTCATACGCCGCAAACAGATTCGCCGCATACAGCACGAACAAAATGAACAAGCCCACGGATGATTTGAAAAAACCCGCGAACACGGACGGATTTTCCGGGCGCTCCAGACGTTT
>DATHOG010000223.1:0-5329 GCA_035485115.1 Candidatus Sulfotelmatobacter sp.
TCAGGTGAAAATCCGTTTCACGGAAACCGCCGAGTTCCGCCCCGGCATGAGCGTGACGGCCACCATCGAGACACGCACACACACCAACACCATCGCCGTGCCGATCGCCGCCATCACCACCCGGATCGTGAAGGCAAAAGGCAAAATGGATCCGGCAAAAACGAACTCGGTGTCCGCCAGTCCCACCAACTCGATTATTACTGTGACCAACGCCATCGCAAGCGGCGGCACCAACATGCTGAAAGGCGATAAAAAGAACGATGCCAACAAGCCGGTGGAGGTGGTTTTTGTCATTGAAGGCGATCATGTGAAGGCCGTGCCCGTGAAAATCGGCATCAGTGACGATAACTATTGGGAGATCACCGACGGGTTGAAGGAAGGCGATGAGATCGTCACCGGTGGTTTTCACGCCATCAGCCGCGATCTCGACGACGGGAAGAAAATCAAAAAAGGGGGCGTGGAATATAGCTCTTCGAAATTGTGAGCCTTATTCGCCTCCAGAAAATTTCCCGCCGCTATCGCATGGGTGCGGAAATCGTCCATGCGCTGCGCGAAGTCACGCTTGAGATTGCCCGCGGCGAATATGTCGCCATCATGGGGCCGAGCGGCTCAGGCAAATCCACATTAATGAACCTCCTCGGTTGCCTCGACACGCCGACCGACGGCACTTACGAGCTTAACGGCCAGTTTGTCAGCGAGATGAACGACAACCAGCTTGCCGGCATCCGCAACAAGGAGATCGGATTCATTTTCCAGACCTTCAACCTCCTGCCGCGTTCCGATGCGTTGCGCAATGTGGAGTTGCCGATGATTTATGCGGGCAGAGGCAGGCGCGAGCGCCGGGAAATGGCGATGGCCGCGCTCAAAAGTGTCGGTCTGGCCGACCGTGTGCATCACAAGCCGAATGAACTTTCCGGCGGCCAACGCCAGCGTGTAGCCGTGGCGCGCGCGCTCGTGAACACACCTTCCATCCTGCTGGCCGATGAACCGACAGGAAATCTCGATTCCAAGACCGGCACGGAAATCCTCGCATTGTTCGAGGAGCTGTCCAGTCGTGGCAATACCATCATCGTCGTCACGCACGAGGAGGAGGTTGCACTGCACGCGCGGCGCGTCATTCGCATTCGCGACGGCCTGATCGCCAGCGACGAGCGGGTGAAATAAAATGAACTTTCTCACCGAACTGCGCGAAGGGCTGGCGATCTCCTGGAGTGCCATTTACGCCAACAAGTTGCGGTCGGTGTTGACCACGCTCGGCATCATCATCGGGGTGGTGACGGTCACGTTGATGGGCACAGCGATCCAGGGGCTGAACAATTCTTTTATGAACAGCGTTTCGTCCATCGGCGCGGATGTGTTGTTCGTGGAACGCTTCGGTTGGTTTATCAATTCACAGCAGGACTGGCTTAACGCCTTGAAAAATCCGGACATCACGCTGGCCGAGTGCGACGATTTGAAGAAAACCTTGACGCTCGCCAGTGCCATCGCTCCCGTGGCGGAAGACGACGACGTGGTGCAATATCAAAAGCGCAGCTCATCCAGTTCGCCGCTGGTCGGTACGACGGAAGATTACCAATCCACCAGCGGGTTGCTTGTCGCGCAGGGGCATTTCCTCACCTCGGCCGAATGCCAGGGTGGTCGTCCGATTTGCGTCATCGGCGCGGCCCTGGCGACGAATTTGTTTCTCAAGGCCTCGCCCATCGGGGAAAAAATCATGATCAACCGGCATGAATTTGAAGTGGTCGGCGTGCTCGACAAACAAGGCGGCTTCGCAGAGCAGGGCGGGGCGGACAACGAGGTAATATTGCCGCTGCCGCGATTTCTCCGCGACATCTGGTCGCGCCCGCCGTTTACGATCCAGGTCAAAGTTGCAAACCTTGACCAGCTTGATGACGCGAAAGAGGAGCTGCGGGCGACGCTGCGTCGCTTCCGCCACATCGCGCCGGGTGATCCGGACAATTTCTCCATCAATCAGCAGGACGAAATCCTGGCAATGTTTCACAAAGTCGCCGGCACGATTGCCGGTGTGGGTATCTTCATCACCAGCCTGTCCCTGTTCGTCGGCGGGATCGGCATCATGAACATCATGTTTGTCTCCGTGGCCGAGCGGACGCGGGAAATTGGCGTGCGGAAAGCCATCGGTGCGAGAAAGCGGACGATCCTTCTGCAATTTCTGATCGAGGCCGCGTGTATTTGCCTGCTGGGCGGCATCATTGCGCTGCTCATTGCCTGGCCGGCGACGTTGCTCTTGCGAAAAGCGATGCCGGCCTCGCTTTCACCGCTCGTCGTCGGTTTTGCACTGACCGTTTCGGCGGTGACGGGAATTTTGTCCGGATTTTTCCCGGCGTGGCGGGCGGCGCGGATGAACCCGGTGGATGCATTACGAAATGAGTAACCACATTTCAATTCTGAACGAGTTTCTTGAAAGCGTACGCATGGCGTTCGGCGCGATCATGGCGCACAAATTACGTTCCGCGCTCACGTTGCTCGGCGTGCTGGTCGGTGTATTTTCCATCATCGTCGTGATGACCGCGATGCGCGTGTTGCAGGCGAACATCGAGCGGCAGTTGAGTTCGCTCGGCAGCACGACGTTCATGGTGCGCAAATGGCCGAATACGACTTTTGGCGGATCGGACATCGATTGGCAGAAATACTGGCGGCGCAAGAACATCACGCTCGCCATGGGACGGCAATTGGAGGACAAGGTGACTTTGCCGATGAATATCGGCGTGGAGACCACGTTCTGGTCCGGGGGAATCACCACGCGCTACAAGACCAGCGCGCCGACGGTGCAGGTTTTTGGCGAGACTCCCGGCAGTTTTCCGGCGCACAATTGGGACATCGCCGAAGGCCGCGCGTTGCTGGATGCGGACATTGACAGCACCCGCAGCGTTTGCGTGCTTGGCAACGGCCTCGCGACCAACATTTTTCCGAACAGCTCGCCCATCGGTGAGGTGGTAAAAATGGACGGCATTGGATACACGGTCGTTGGCGTCATTGAACCCAAGGGCAGCGCGATGGGCGGCAACCAGGATAATTTTGCAGTCATGCCGATCACGACCGGACTGAACCGCTATGGCCGCTGGTTTCGCAGCCTGAATATCCTGGTTGCCGCGCCTGACCGGGAAAGTCTTGATGCGGTGATGGATGACGTGCGCGGCGCGTTGCGTACCATCCGCAAAGTTCCGCCGGGCAAGGACGATGATTTTGAGATCACGTCGAACGATTCGCTCATCGCGCAGTTCAAAAATTTTACGCGTAACGTACGCCTCGGCGTAATGCTGGTGAGCGGCATCGCCCTGCTCGCGGCGGGAGTGGGCATCATGAACATCATGCTGGTGTCGGTCACGGAACGGACGCGGGAAATCGGCATCCGCCGCGCCATCGGCGCGAAGAAGCGCAATATCATGGTGCAATTCATCCTGGAGGCGATCGCGTTATGCGAGGTCGGCGGCGCGTTCGGCGTGGTGTTCGGAATTATCGGAGGGAATATTCTCGCACTGGTTTTGAAATTACCGCCGGAGATTCCGTTCGATTGGGTGGTGATCGGTCTGGCGATGTGTTCCGTTGTAGGGATCGTTTTCGGAACTTATCCTGCGTGGAAGGCGGCGAACCTCGATCCGATTGAATCGCTGCGCTACGAGTGATTCAGGATACCGCGGGAGCATCCTTCAGATTTGCTTGCTGATTAAAACGGCGCGTGGCTTCGGGCAGATTATGCCAGAGTTTGATGGCAATGATGAGACCGAGCAACGCGAACGGAATCATGAACAGCGGCCACGAATGCCAGTCGCGATTGAGCCCAAGAAACGTTGCGGCTTCGCCGGGTTTGTCGTTGGGTACGAGGTGGCCGATAAAAAACGATTGGATCGCGCTGCCGAGATAAGTGCAACCATCCACAATGCCGGAACAGGTCGCGGTCGCCTTGCGCCCGCCAAAATCAGTGGCCGCGGTTCCCGCCATGAGGGACGTCAGGCCGACTGACGCCATGACGACCAACACACAACAAAGGCCGAGGAATAACGGTGCGGAGACAAGGCAAGCTGCCATGCAAATTGTCAGGCCGACAACGAGCGCAGACAGTATGGCGGCCGGTGGAGCGCGGCGGGATTGAAAAAGGTTATCTGAAATCCAGCCGCCCAAAAATCCTCCGACGATTCCAAAAATGCAAATGAGCAATCCCCAGTGGCTGTTGAAAAATTCCGCGCCGGGCTGTTTCACTTCGTGCGAAAAGATGTAATACCAGTTCTGGATGCCGTTGCGGAAAATTCCCGAGGTGAGGCCGATGAGCGCGATGAGCAGCATCATTTTGCTGGCGAAAACTTTCTTCAGCAGATCCAAGGTGGTCAGTTCAATATGCATCCGGCCGGAAGAAGCATCATGGGTGTCCAGATTCGGAAAACCGGCGTGCTCCGGTGAATCTTTGATGAGCCACAAGTCCAGGACAACCCATACAAGCATAATTATGGCGGGAATGAAAAAGACCGCCCAGGTGGCATCGACGGCGTGGCCATCCACGGTAGCGCTGGTTGCAAAGATTTTTTGTAGCAGGTCGTGGAACCAGCCGCCGGTCGAGCCGGCCTTTGTAAGCTCGACAATTCTACCGCCCCAGTCGAAAGCGAAATAGATGCCGACAGAGATAAGCGCCCCGAAAATTGCCCCGAACACGCCGCGCTCGCGGACATGAAACCAGTAGGCCTTGACCTTGATGATTGAGACCGCGCCGTAGCTTTGGAAATACATATTCAGCGCGTAGAGCACTGAATACGCGGGAACAAGGTTGGCCTTAACTTTCCCCAGGACGACATAGTACGTCAATACACCAAGCAGGATGTTCGCGACTGATGCGCCAAGCGCGGCGATCAAAATTCCGCGTTTGCCGCCGATTTTGTCCACGAGCGGGCCGTTTATCAGGAACGAAAACGCATAAACCGCCGTACCGATGGTGAAGATATTGGCGAACTGCTGGTTGGTCATCAGGCTGCCGAGCGCGTTTTTGGAGACGTTCAAATTGTAGCGTCCCATGTAAAGGAACGAATAGGTCATGCCCAGCGGAAACCAGTTGATGAAACGACGCAGCACAAACCAGGAGCCGTGGCGCAGCGGGTTCGTGCGGAAATAGAAGACGATGACTGTGGCGAGGCACAGACCGACGATAGCGTTGGCGTAGTGGTCTAGGGTAAATGTGATGAAATCCATCAGCGGACAAATTCGGTGAATGAAAACAGAGCCGGGCGCGCGGGTCAAAGTTTTTCGCGTTACAAATATAATCTGCTCAATGTGCCGTGCCTTTTTTCAGGCTGTGCCGGTGGGAGATGGAATACATCAG
>DATHOG010000224.1:0-4628 GCA_035485115.1 Candidatus Sulfotelmatobacter sp.
CTCCGGCGCGCAGCAATAGTATTCGCCGATCCAGCGCGCGAGCTTCAAAACCTTCGGCGTCACCAACGTCTGTTCACCGATGACCTTGACGACGGGTTTGAGATTCGTCTGCGCGGATTCCTCGGCGACGGCGGTGACGACCCCCAGGACCTTGCGCGGGCCGAAGGGCACCTGCACGCGGCTGCCGACATCGATTTTGCCGGCAAGCTGCGGCGGAATGGCGTAATCGAATTCCTTCCGCAGGGCGATTTCGAGGCTGACGCGGGCGATCATCGTTCAATCGCGCGTGATGGCGCGCATTTCGGCTTCGACTTCCTGCCGGAATTTTTCACGTTGCTCGTCCGTCAATTCGCGCGGGATAAAAAACACTTTTCCGAGGTTCACGTCGCAACGCGCAAACGGCAGGGGTATCTGGAATTTGTCCCAACTGTTGAAGCAATATTTCCGGTTCAGGTGATAGGACGCCGCGATGAGCGGGAGGCCGGTGATCTGTGCCAGCGTGATCGCACCGTCAGCGAGGACGTAACGCGGGCCGCGCGGGCCGTCCGGCGTCATGGAAAGGTCATAGCCGCGTTCCGCCCAGGTGGTCATTTCCTTGAGCGCCTGCGCGCCGCGCCGCGACGACGAGCCGCGCACCGGCTGCATGCCGAAACTTTGGAAGATGGCCGAAAGCAGGGCGCCATCCTTGCTCGCACTGACCAGCCCGGCGATACCGGGGGCGGCATAATGCAGCCGGCTGAATTTGAAATAAATTTTTATGGCGAGCGCGAGCCGGTTATGCCAGACGCAATAAATTGTTTGTGTAAAATCTTTCCGTTTCAGAAAGCCGTGCGGGTCGTGCAGGCGGTAACGGATGGTCAATGAAATCGCGCTGATCAGGAGCCAGACCAAAAAGGCCGCGAGCCACTGGTACCATTTCGGTGAATGCGGAATGACGATGCCGGATTTTTTCGCGGCGCGGTTTTTTGGGGGTTGCGGTTCGGCCATCGCTCAACCTTTTTTCAGACACGCGCGGATGATCTGCTCCGTGGTCGCCGCCGAACCGAGCATGGCGAGCGCGGCGCGGACGGCATCGTGCGCCTCGTTTTGTTTGAAGCCAAGGGCCATGAGCGCGAGCGTGGCGTCGTTCGTTTTCTGGTCATCCGGCGAAAGCCCGTGTTTCGCGCTGGCGGCTTCCAGCGCGCCGGCCTGGCCGATCTTGTCGCGCAATTCCACGACAATGCGCTCGGCGGTTTTTTTGCCGACGCCGGAAATTTGCGAGAGCGACTTCACGTCGCTGTTCGCCACCGCGCCGCGAAAGACCGTTGCGTTCATGCCGCTCAATATATTCAGCGCCGTTTTGGGGCCGATGCCGCTGACGTGGTTGATCAGCAGGCGGAACAGATCCCGTTCCGTCGCCGTCGCGAAGCCGTAAAGGATGTGCGCATCTTCGCGGACGATGAGTTGCGTGAGCAGTTTCACGTCGGCGCCGGGCGGCGGCAGCTTGTCGAATGACGAAAGCGGAATCAGAACTTCGTAGCCGACGCCATTGACGTTGACCACGACCTGCGTAGGCAGCGCTTCGACGAGTTTGCCTTGGAGAAAAGTGATCATCTTAAATGAGTGGTCCACCGAGTCCGCCTGGATGCTCATGCGGACCAAGGTCGTTTACCTGTTTCTCAAAATCCTTCGCCTGTTTTTCTTCTTTGTCCATTTCCTGTTTCCAAAAGTTCTTTTCGGCGTCAGACATCCAGAATTCTTCCGGCAACGGTTTTTCACATACGCCACAAATCTTTTGTTTGCGGCTGTAAACCGGTGCGTGGCAATTGGGACAGTGAAGTTCCATTTCTAAATCTTTTTCGGCGGATTCAGGTTGAACCGCAAATTTTGCTGGGCGTGCACCAACGCGAGCGCGAGCGCATCCGCCGCGTCGGGTGAGGGCAGCTCCGAGAGGTTCAACATGCGTTGCACCATCTTGGCGACGGCGATCTTCTGCGCCGCGCCATAGCCGACGATGGCCTGCTTCACCTTGCGCGTGGCGATCTCGTAGATGTCCACACCGTTTTCCGCCACCACCGCGAGCGCCGCGCCGCGGGCCGCGCCCATCACGATGGCGGTCTTCAAATTTTGCGCGAAGAATATTCCTTCCACAACACAAACGTCCGGCGTGTGTTTGCTTAACACCTCGCGCAACGTCCGGGAAATGTTCGCGAGGCAGCGCGACTGTTCCCAGTCCTTTGGACACGCAATCGTCCCTTGCGCGAGCACTGATAGATTGTTTCTTTCGGCCCGGATGACGCCAAACCCCGTGCCGCGCAACGACGGGTCAATGCCCAGGATAGTGACCAGTGATGAGTGATGAGTGATGACTTGTTTATCGGCTTCGCGCAGGCGGGAAGAATTTGAGCGTGTCGTTTTGCCGGCGACACGATCTTTCATCTGCTCAAACTGGCGGAGGGAAATGCCCACGGGGAAAATCTGCCAGCGCGGTGGATGTTAAAAAAGCAAAAACGCCGCCGTAGCCATCACGACGGCGTTTGTAAACAGGTCTTGTTCAGTGATTCTGCTTGTTATTGTCCGAATTGTGTTCGGAACCCGAGCTGTGTTCAGATTCGTGCGAGGCAGCCGGCGGGGGGGAGCTGTGCGATTCGCTTTCCACGTGCGTTTGTTCCACGTGCGTCTGGGGTGGCGGAGTGTTCCGTTCCTCCTCTTGCACGGGCCGGGTGGGGGCTGGCGGCTCGACCTCGCGTGTCTGGCGGAAATCGTTTTCCGGTGCGGAACGTTCGATTCTTTCCGGCTCCACGGGGTGCGACTGCACGGGTGGCTGATAACGGGTGGCCGGCGCGCTGTTGTCAACGGGGTGCGAACCGCTGTTCAAACTACGGTCGCGCTGATTGTTGCCCGCCTGATTTTGCGGAGCGGAGTATTGCCCGGCGGTGCGCACGGGATTCTGGTTTGGTGCCGGGTGCGAATCATAGACGGCCCCGGAAGAATTGCGCACGGGATTGTTGTTGTTTCCCATGGCACCGTGAAAATTGCCCGGATGTGAATTGGCCGGGGTCGCGCCGCGCCAGCCCTGGTGACCGGCATTCGGCAGGGAGCCGACGTGGACGGGTTCGATCGGATGATGCGACGCCGTCGCGACGCGGTTCACGTCAATGCCGCCGTTCACGATGACGTGACCGTGGCCATTGTCACGGGAATTCCAATTATTGACGATCGTCGTCCGCTGAAAAACTTCCCGGACGCGTTCCGGCGGCGCGCAGAATTGGCGCGGCCGGCGGTCGCAGAAATGTTCCGGTGCCACGAAAATGAAAAAGTCGGCACCCAGGCCGAAATCAAAATCCGCCGAGCACGCCACACCGCGGTAGAAAAACCCGACGCCCGGGGTGAACACCGCGAACGGCGGCAACGGTGCCCAGCCGCAATAATCATCGGACGAACGCCACGCGACCCACGATGGCGCCCAGGTGGTGTCCGGCAGCCAGCACCAGCCGAGATGCGTGTCGCGGAACCAACGTCCGTAGTGGAACGTGATGCCCCACGAATAATCCGAATCCCAATACCAGCCCGTATCGGTGTATACCCAATGGCCGCGGTCGCAATACGGCCGCCAGCCGGAATCATAGATCACCGCCGTCGGCCGCCAGCACCGGCCATAACCATCGACGTCCACCCATGAACCATAAGGCGAGAGCGTGTCCGTGAAGGAATCCACCGTGACCGGCGCGGCAGGTGCTGCCGTGTCCGTAGTATCGGTGGTATCAGCGGGCGGGGGGGGCACAGGGGTCGTTGTATCCGGCGCGGGCGGTGGTGTTTGGGTGGAGGCGTAAATCGTCTTGTCGTGGTCCATCATCGCGTTGATGACATCCGACGGCAGGCCTTCATCTTTCAGATAAATAATTTTGTCCGCGTCCAGGTTGAACGCGCTATTGCAATTGGCCACGAAATTTTTGATCGTGCTCACGTCCACGCCCGCCTGGAGCAATTTCACCACATCAGCGAGCGGGGTGCCGGGCTGAATGTCGGTGGGCAAAGCGGCAGTAGCGGGCGGCGGCGCGGGTTGATCCTGGGCGTTGACGCCAACAGCGGCGGCAGCGGCGATGGCGACCGCCATGGCGATAAGGGTTTTGGTGGGGAAATTTATTTTCATAAGGTATGGCCAACGGTTCCTGTATAAGCTATTCAACAAGTGATTGACGCACAAGTTGCGGCGGGCGTTCAGTAACATTGTATAAGTTGTTGTACAAAAACAACTTTAAATTCTTTTCCAACGAAACCCCAGGCCTGAACTGGCGCAAGTTTTTTACCAGCAGTTTCAAGCATTTGCAGAATCACTTTTGCTTTACCGAATCGTTGTTTGACCCGTGCCCTGCAAAAACCTAAACTGCCCGTCCATTTTTTGAAATTTATGAAAATCATTGTCTGCGACCCCATCTCGCCCAAGGGCATCAAACTTCTCCAGGCACGCCCGGAATTCAATGTCGTCGTCCTCGAAAAGACCGCTACGGAAGACGAATTATGCGCCATGGTAGGCGATGCCACCGCGTTGCTTGTCCGTTCCGAGACCAAGGTGACCAAGAAAGTCATCGAGGCCGCCAAGCAATTGAAAGTGGTCGGTCGCGCCGGTGTGGGCGTGGATAACGTGA
>DATHOG010000225.1:0-8220 GCA_035485115.1 Candidatus Sulfotelmatobacter sp.
TCGACGACGTCGGCGGTCACTTTGGCGCCGGAAACGGTGGGCGAGCCGATGGTGAGCTTGCCGTCGTTGTTGATGAGCAGCACGCGGTCAAACGTGAAGGGCTTGCCCGCCTCGGTGTCGAGGCGTTCGATTTGCAATTTGTCGCCGGCGGCGACGCGGTACTGTTTGCTTCCGGTTTCTAAAACGGCGTACATAAATTTTTCTCCCGCAAAGGGTCGAACATTAAAGCAGATTTGCCCAAAGTGTCAATGTTTGATTTTCGGTTTTTGGGATGTGCGGGAGGGCGGTTTTTTGGGGTGTAAGACGCCAAGGCGGATCGTTTTAATGCAGAAGTGAGAATGCAGAATGAAGAAGTAAAAGGCGGCAAAACTTTATTTTACTTCATTTTGTTTTGCGCAACCGGTTCCCATCTTTAAGGGTTTTGCGATCCAGTTCAAGGTCAGCGTTGTCTCCGCGCAGTGGTTCCGCCATCTATCCCTGATTTTTGATTGGGGACGGCGACACGCCGTCCCTCCCGCCGACGAGTTCCGTGCGTCGGCGCGGCAGCATTTACGATTTATGGAGAAGGGAAAAGAGTTGAAGCGGGCGGAAGCAGTGCGCGCGGACCTCTGCGCGCCGTCGCCACAAACTCGAACGCGTTCGTGCCAAGAAGCGACGGGCAGAGGACTGCCCGCCCTACCATCTTTTGGAATGCATGGCCGGCCCGGGATTAAGTAAACAAAGAGCGCTTTAGCTGTTGACAACAGTTGCCTCGTTGGCTATAGTGCGCGGTGGGATCGGCCTTCGCTAAAAGCTACGGCCCGACAGGACGGATTCCGGTTTTCGGAGTTCGGGAGGGCGATTTGCAGTTTGTTCTTTGACATAGGCACCAACCTGGTGCCGGGCGAAATAAAAGGCGCGATCCGCCTTCGCCAAGCTACGGCGCGACAAGGGCGTGAGGCGCGGGGTGGATTGTCGCGTATCGGCAATCCATCCCGCCCGGTCCGAGCCGGACGGGCCACCGTGCGGAGTTTCGAATGCGGGTTTCAGATCGCCAAGGTGCGCTTATTTGCGGCTATTCGCGCTTAACGGGGAAACTCCTTCCGGAGGGCACCCTGGGGAACGGCTCGCGGGGAGGCGCGAAGGAGTTGAAGGCCGGGGGATGGGGGTACAAATTACGAAACGAACCCAATTTTTCCGCAAAAAAGCCAATGAAAGTGCATAAGTGTCCAAAAAAACGAACCCAAATCGAACCCAATTTTAAGCCTCCGGCGAGGGTGGTTTTGCCATCCAGAGCGGGTTTTAACCACAAAAGCACGGAGATACCGTGGTCCTTTTCCGGATGGAGTCCGGGCCGGGGCCGCAGGGCGGCGGACATTCAAAATTCAGCGGAAAGGACGAAGAGGGATAATAAAGGACGAATTGAAACGAATAGTCCGCAGAAAATTAAATTTTCGAGGTTTGCCGACTTTTGCCAAGTTCGAATAAGTAGGAATTGTCCGAACAGAACAGTGGCTGGTTGAGGGTTGTACTTTGAAAGCGACAAAAAACGGACGGAAGTTTGGCTGAATCAAGGTAAATCAAACCAAATCCGACCAAAAGTGAGGATGAGGACGAGGACGAGAATGATTCCCCTGCTCCCTTTGTTTCCTCCGTTTATTTTTTGCTCGAAAGTTTACCGCCGGCAGTCACGCATCTTGCTCGACACGCGAAAACATTTCCGGCTTAATTTTGCGGATTTATTTTCGCCGATGTCATCACTCAGCCCAGAAAAACTCGCCCGCGCCAAGTCGCTCGGATTTTCCGACCGTCAGATCGCCAATCTTATCGGAAAAACCGAGGACGAAATCCGTGCCTGGCGGAAACAACTGAACCTGGTCCCGAGCTACCGCCTGGTGGATACCTGCGCGGCCGAGTTCGAGGCCTACACGCCGTATTATTACTCCACGTACGACCGCGGTGACGACGAGGTGAAGGGCAACATCGCGAAGAAGGTGATGATCCTCGGCGGCGGCCCGAACCGCATCGGCCAGGGCATCGAGTTCGATTACTGCTGCGTCCACGCGGCCTTTGCGCTGAAGGAGGATGGCTTTGAGACCATCATGGTGAATTCGAACCCGGAGACGGTTTCGACGGACTACGATACGAGCGACAAATTATTTTTTGAGCCGTTGACGCTGGAGGATGTGCTGCACATCTATGAGCGGGAAAAATGCTGGGGTGCCATCGCGCAGTTCGGCGGCCAGACGCCGTTGAACCTCGCGCTCGCCCTGCAGAAGAACGGCGTCAATATTATCGGCACCTCGCCGCAGAGCATCGAGATCGCCGAGGACCGGAAACTTTTCTCGGCGATGCTGAACAAGCTGGAGATTCCGCAGCCGCCCAACGGGCTGGCCACCAACGCGGAAGAAGCTTTGGCCGCGTCCAAGCGATTGGGCTATCCGGTTTTGGTCCGGCCGAGCTTCGTGCTGGGCGGCCGCGCGATGCAGATCGTCTATTCCGACGCGGAGTTGCAACATTACATGAAGTTCGCCGTGGAGGCGTCGCCGGAACGCCCGGTGCTGGTGGACAAATTTCTCGAGGACGCGACGGAGGTGGACGTGGATTGCATCGCGGATGTCGGCCTGCCGAACGGCGGGACGATGGTCATCGGCGGGATGCTGGAACATATCGAATTCGCCGGCGTGCATTCCGGCGATGCCGCGATGGTGATGCCGCCGCACACGCTTTCCCAAAAGGTCATCGGAATCATCCGTGAATACACGCACGCGATGGCAAAGGAATTGAAGGTCATCGGCCTGATGAACGTGCAATACGCCGTGAAGGATGACGTGGTGTACGTGCTGGAAGTGAACCCGCGCGCGTCGCGCACCGTGCCGTTCGTGAGCAAGGCCATCGGCAAACCGCTGGCGAAGATCGCGGCAAAAGTGATGGCAGGCAAGACCTTGAAGGAATTGAAATTCACGGAGGAAATCTGGACGAAGTACTGGGCGGTGAAGGAATCCGTTTTCCCGTTCAACAAATTTCACGGGCAGGACATCCTGCTCTCGCCGGAGATGCGCTCGACGGGCGAAGTGATGGGCCTCGACGCCGACCTGGGCGTGGCGTATGCGAAATCGCAGATGGCGGCGAATTCCTCGCTGCCGTTGAAAGGCAAGGTTTTCATCAGCGTCAGCGACCAGCACAAGAAACACGTCGCGGAAGTCGGAAAATTATTTGCCGACCTCGATTTTGAACTTGTCGCCACCAGCGGCACGGCGACGGTCCTGGAAAAAGCCGGCCTGAAGGTGCAGCGCATCAACAAGCTGCTGGAAGGCCGGCCGAACGTGATCGACGCCTTGAAGAACAAGGAGATCCAGTTCGTGATCAACACGCCCAGCGGGGCGGTGCCGCGCGAGGACGAGGTCAAAATCCGCACCACTGCCGTCTATACCGGCACGCCGATCGCCACCACGTTGAGCGGCGCCAAGGCCGCCGCGCTCGGCATCGCCGCGCTGAAAAAGACGGGCTACTCCGTCAAGACCGTACAGGAATATCACTGAATCTGAGGGCATAATCTGTTCCTCAAAGAAAAAAGGCTTCCATTTATAGCGGAAGCCTTTTTGACTTTGAAAATTGCCGGCTGGTTTCAGTGACCTCCGTTGACGATGTTGGCGAGGTTGAAAATCGGCAGGAACATACAGATGACCATGCCGCCGATGACGATGCCTAGGAATACGATGAGCAAGGGCTCGATGAGCGACATGAGGCCGGAGAGCGTGGCTTCAATTTCTTCATCGAGAAAGTTGGCGACGCGTTCGAGCATGGTGTCGATGTTACCGGTCTGTTCACCGGCGCTCAACATGCGGACGACCATGGTGGGAAAGATGGGATGCTTGGCCAGGGCGGCGGAGATGCCTTCGCCGCGTTCGATGTCGGCCATCGCGGACTTGACGGCTTTTTCCATGACAACGTTGCCGACGGTTTGCGAAACGATCTGGAGCACCTCAAGGATCGGCACACCGCTGCGGACGAGCGACGCGAGCGTACGGGTGAAGCGCGCGAGGCAGATTTTATGGGCGATGGGCCCAAAAATTGGCAGTTTAATGCGCTGGCGATCCCAGAATTCACGCCCGGGAGCGGTTTTAATCCAATAAAGCCAGCCCCAGACAGCGGCGCCAGCCAGGACGATCAGAACGAGCAGATAATGTTTAACAATATCGCTGATGTCGATGAGAACCTGGGTGGGACCGGGCAGTTCGGCACCGAAACCTGAATAAACTTCCTTGAAGGTCGGGATGACGCGTACGAGCAGGAAGATGGTGATGACGATGGCCACCACGGTGACGACCGTCGGATACATCAGGGCGGTCTTCACTTTTTTACGGAGGCGGTCGGTGTTTTCCAGGTAAGTGGCGAGGCGCGCCAGAATTTCGGCCAGCAAACCGCCCTTTTCACCAGCGCTCACCATGGAGACATAAAGGCGGTTGAAGGATTTCGGATGACGGGAGAGCGCGTCGGAAAAGCTTTCACCGGCCTCGACACGGGCGGTGATGTCACGGACGGTATCACGCATGACCTTGTTCGGTGTCTGGTCGCCCAGTGCCTGCAGTGACTGGACGATGGCGATACCGGCGTCAATCATCGTGGCGAGCTGGCGGGTAAAAACTACCAGGTCGGCCAGGCCGACTTTGCCGCCCTTGGTCTGGCCCCGCTTGGAGATTTTTTCGCGGATTTCGACGACGAGCAGGTTGCGGTTGAGCAACGCGGCGATGGCGGCCTGCTCGGACAACGCATCGACGGTGTTGCGGATTTCGCGGCCGGTGGCCGTTTCGCGCGCGGTATAGGCAAATATTGGCATAACCTGTATCGTGAATAGTTTCATTGCCGGCGGAATGCAAGCGCAAACGCAGGCGAACGACTTTAAGCACAAAGCATTCCAGCGACCAAAACTGTAGGAATCCAGCTTACAACAGCCTGATTACGGTCAGGAACAGGACTCCAGTGCCTAAAATTCTCGCATAAAATAAGGGCCGAAGGACGCGGAAATCGCGGTCAGGTTGGGCAAGTAGTTTGAAAACAAGCAGTTGTCCAATGAGTTTTGTCCAAAAATAATTGTTGTCATTTCACACAGTTTTACCTAATTTTGAACTCAAGTGCACCACATGGTGCCGGGGCAAACTGTATTTGCCCTGATTTTAGTTAACTAAAACAACAACCAAACAACATCGGAGGAACAAGATGAAGTTTAACAAATGGACACTGGGTCTCGCCGCCGTCGGAGCCGTCAGCATGGCTTCCGCCGTCCGCGCAGACGAAGCACCGAAGATGAGCGTACTTAATACCGCGCTCTCCAGCACCACCTTGAGTGGTTACGTGGACGTGGGCCTTACCTACGCCACCGGCAACCAAACCGAAGACAGTGCGCTGCCCGCCGGCGTCGCGAACATTGATCGCTTCAGCCTCAATGACGTGGACATCGCCCTCGACAAGCCGTTGGATGCGACCGCCTGGTCAGCTGGCTACCACGTTGAATTCAACACCGGCGCTGATGCAGTTGGCACCAGCGGTTTTGGCGCGAACGCCGGAGTCCGCCAGGCCTACATCGCCTTGAACACCCCGCTCGGCACCGGCCTCAATTGGAAAGCCGGTGTGCAGGATAATATCATCGGTTATGAAGGCAACACGGATGGTGCAAACCCCAACTATAGCCGTTCCTACGGTTATTATGTTGAGCCCACCACCCTGCTCGGCCTGACCGGCACCTACCAGTTCTGCAGCGCCGTCTCGCTCACTATGGGCATGGCCAATCCGCTGTCGTTCATGCAAGGCGCGGCCTCGGATTTTGAGTACGTTGGCGCGCTCAACCTGACTGCTCCTGATAGCTGGGGCTTCCTCAAAGGCGGCACCGCCAGCTTCGGCATGAATGGTAACTTTGATAATGGCGGCAAGCAAAACTACTACGCCGGAGTCACCATCCCGACCCCTTGCAGCAAACTGAAGGTCGGCGCAGCGGTTGACTTTGTCACGCTTAACAACAAACACCACAGCGGCGGCCTGAACGGCGACTCCGGAGAAGTTTTCGGTCTCTACAGCACCTTTGCCGCGACTGACAAGTTGTCCTTCAGCGCCCGCGCTGAATACTTCAACCTGGCCAATCTTGCAACCTTCTATGGCGTGACGCCGTACAATGGCACTGCGGATCGCGGTTATGAAACCACCGCCACCGTCCAATATAACCTCTGGGCGAACGTGACCAGCCGTGCGGAATTCCGCTGGGATCACGTCGAACACGGTGAGGCGTTTGGTGACGGAACCCCCTACCAGAACGACTTTACCCTCGCTCTGAACTTGATCTACACCTTCTAATTTAAGTTAGAAGTCCTGGCCCCTTCCGGTTCGCCGGAAGGGGCTTTTTTGTTTTCTATTGTTCTCTAAATATAATAACATATCATTGTATCAAGATACGTTGATTTTAAATTTGCAATAGCCGTTCCTCCTTGCTAACTTCTGGCCGACAAAACGCGAACCATGCGATCCATCTGCGAAATTCTGGCCGGGAAGATTGCCACCAAAAAACCGGCGGTTTCCTTCGAATTTTTCCCGCCCAAGACCGACGAGGGCGACCGAGCGCTGTTTGAAAAGCACATCCCCGCGCTCCTGGCCACACATCCGGATTTTTGTTCCGTGACCTATGGCGCGGGCGGCACCACGCGCGATAAAACCCTGGCCATTGTTGATCGCGTCCAACGCGAGCACAAACTGCCCGCACTGGCACACCTCACCTGCGTCAATCATACCCGTGACGAGATCCACACTCTGCTGGAAAAAATCCGCGCGCTGGATTGTCAAAACATCCTCGCGCTCCGCGGCGACCCGCCGGGCGGCGGCGAATTCCAGCCCACGCCGGGCGGCTTCGAATTCTCCTCACAGCTCGTCCGCTATATCAAGGAACAGGGGAATTTTTCCATCGGCACCGCCGGGTTTCCCGAGGGCCATATCGCAAACAGAAATGGGAAACTGGACGACTGGAAGCATCTGAAGGAAAAAGTCGATGCCGGCGCAGACTACATCATCACCCAGTTGTTTTTTGATAACGCCGACTTTTTCGAATTCCGCGACCATCTCGTGGGCAAACTAGGCGTGAAAGTGCCGATCATTCCGGGCGTCATCGCGATTTTGAGCGCGGCCCAGATCCAAAAATTCACCCAGCTCTGCGGTGCCAAGATTCCATCCCGGTTGCAGGCCAGATTAAACGAAGTCGCGAAGGACGACGAGGCGGCGGGGAAGTTCGGCATCGAATACGCCACACAACAGTGCGAGGAACTCTTGCGCGCCGGCGTGCCCGGCCTGCATTTCTACACGCTCAACAAGGCACCTTCGACCGTCGCCGTCCTGAAAAATCTGCGGCTGGCTTAGGGCGTGTCTTAGAACAGGTGGCTCACCATTATGCCAATGATGGTCAATGGCCCAGTGTCTTCCAAACCGTCAGCCATCTTGTCAATTTTCTGCAATGACAGCTTCGCACCCTTGTAAAATTCCTGGTCGTTTACCAACTTGCCGATGGTGCCGTTGCCCTGGTTCACTTTTTGCAGGACCTGGTTGAGGTTCGTCATCGCGCCGGTCGTCTGGGAGTAGAGTTTGTCATCCGTTAAAAGTTTTCCAATCGTGCCCTGCCCCGCGTTGACGTTGCTGATGACGAGGCGAGCCGAACTGGCGGTTTCCTGCAAGTTGCTCACCGTGGACATGGCGGAAAGATAAAGGGAATCATCATAGATCAACCGGCCCAGCGTACCCTGCCCGGCGGCAATCTCGCTGGAAACATTTTTGACGTTCGCAATCGTGGCCGCCAGGTTGCCGCTGTTCTGCTTCAGGAAATCGGTGAGCGGCCCGAGCAGGTTGTTGATCGTGTCCGGCGTGAACGTGGAAGTCATGTTCTTGATGCCAGTGGCGGCGTCATCCAGTTTCGTCATGATGGCGCTCAGGTCCGGCTGCTCGACGGCGACAATGATCGCATCGTCCCCGGCCATCGGGGCACCCGGGGAACCGAAATCAATGCCCACGAAGTTTTGCCCCATCAAGCCGGTGAATTTGATCGTAGCCTTGCTATCAGTCTTGACGACGGCCTTGTCCGACAGGCGCATCACCACGCTGACCTTGTTGGTCACCAGTTCGATGTCCTCGACCCGGCCGATCTCGACCCCCGCCATCTTCACGCGGTCGCCGATCTTCAGGTCCTGCACCGTGTCGAACTGGGCGCTG
>DATHOG010000226.1:0-14295 GCA_035485115.1 Candidatus Sulfotelmatobacter sp.
CGTTGCGGCTCGGGGAATTTTTCCGGTGCAAACCGAACGGCGCGGCCTGCCAGCACGGTTGTCTGGGCTGCCATCTGCGCCGGCTGCTGGCGGAAACCTTGAAGTCGGGGAAAAATCTCCGCCGGGTGCGCATGACCAAAACCCTGTTGCGCCACGGTCATCCGACGCAGGTCGTGCTCCTCGTCTCCACCGAACGCATCCAGTTCCACAACACCGTGCGCGTGCTGATGTGCCTTGAGGACATCACGAAGAATGTCCGCGCGGATGAACAGATCCGTTCGCAGGCCGCGCTCCTCAACATCACCCGCGATGCGATGTTCGTGCGCGATTTTTCGGACCGGGTTTTGTTTTGGAACGACGGCGCCCACGCGCTTTATGGCTGCCCGCCCGCCGAGGCGATGCGTTGCACGAGCACGGAATTACTTGCCGACGCCGATCCTGCCGAAGTGTCCCGCGCACTGGCCGCCGTGCAGCTGAGCGGCGAATGGACCGGCGAATTGAAGCAAAAATCCCGCGGTGGCCGCGAGTTGCTCGTGCAAAGCCGCTGGACCTTGATGCGCGAACATGACGGTAAACCGAAAGCCATCCTCGTCGTCAATACGGACATCACGGAAAAGAAACAGCTTGAATCCCAGTTGCTTCGGAGCCAGCGGCTGGAAAGCATCGGTACGCTCGCCAGCGGCCTTGCTCATGATTTAAACAACGTGCTCGCCCCGATGATGATGGCGGTGCAGCTGATCAAGGAAAATACCCAGGACGAGGGCATCAAGGCGTGTTTCCAGACGTTGGAAACCTGTTCGCGACGCGGTGCGGACATCATCCGGCAGGTGCTGATGTTCGCGCGCGGAGTTGAAGGCCAGCGCATTTTGTTGAACCCTAAGCACCTGATCGATGAGATGTTGCGCATCGCAAGGGAAACCTTCCCGCGCTATATCGAGGTCACCTCGGATATTTCCAAAAAGCCATGCATTTTGCTTGGCGATGCCACGCAGATCCAGCAGGTGATCATGAATCTGTGCGTCAACGCCCGCGATGCCATGCCGAACGGCGGCACATTGACCATCGCCCTCGATAAGAAGGACCTGGACGAGGCCGGCGCCAAAATCCATCCGAAAGCGAAAGCTGGAAGCTACGTCGTCATTTCGGTTTCCGACACCGGCACGGGCATTCCGGCGGAACTGCTCGATAAAATCTTTGATCCATTTTTCACGACCAAGCCGGTGGGGCAGGGCACGGGGCTTGGATTGCCGACGGTCCTGGGCATCTCCGAAAATCATGGCGGCTTTGTGCACCTCGAAAGCGTCGTCGGCAAAGGCACCACCTTCCGGATTTTCATTCCCGCCGCGCCGATGGACAGCGAAGCGGTGGAAAAAAATTCCAAGACCGGTAAAGCTCTGCGAGGCAACGGTGAGTTGATTCTCGTGGTGGACGACGAGCCGGCGGTGCGCCGGCTGGCGAGCGCAATTTTGGTGCGCAACGGTTATCGCACGGTGACCGCCGCCGAGGGCCGGGAAGGCGCGGCGATGTATTCCAAACAACGCGATGAAATCCGCCTGGTGATCAGCGATGTGATGATGCCGCAGCTCGACGGTCCCGGAATGCTGCGCGAACTGCGTCGTGCGGGCAGCACCCTGAAGAGCATCGTCATCACCGGACTGGGCGAGGAAAATCGCATTGCCGACGCCAAATCGGCCGGGGCGGACGTGATCTTGCACAAGCCGTTCACGGCGGATGAATTGCTGACGGAGGTGAAACAACTCCTCAGCGGATCATGAGCCTGGCAATCAACAGTCCGGGGACGGAACCTTCGATGACGGCGCAGCTTTCGGATGCCGATTACGATTTTTTGTGCCGGTTGATTTATGACCGCAGCCGGATCCATCTCGGGCCGGACAAGCGCGTGCTGGTGGGTTCGCGGCTTTCGAAGCGGCTGCGCCAGTTGAAGCTGCCCGGTTACGGCGAGTATTGCGCCCGGCTGCGTTCACCCGCCGGCGCGGATGAATTGCAGATGGTGATCGACCTTATCTCGACGAACCACACGCATTTTTTCCGCGAACAGAAGCATTTCGAGTTTTTGCGTGAAAAGATTTTGCCCGCATGGAAATCAGATGCGGCCGCCCCCCGCGAAACCTTTCGCGTCTGGAGCGCGGCGAGTTCCACCGGCGAGGAGTCGTATACCATCGCCGTGACGCTGGCGGAAAATCTCGCCCCGGCGGAGACGGGTACGTGGCGCATCGATGCCAGCGACATTTCAACGCGCGTGCTGGATGTCGCCCGCCGCGGCGTTTACGATGCGGAAAGGCTGGCGGGAATGAGTCCCGAGATGGTGCGCCGCCATTTTCAGATTGGCATGAACGAGTGGAAGGGCCAATTTCGCGCGAAGCCGGAATTGCGCGGGTGCATCCAGTTCCACCATTTGAACCTGCTGGAGCCGCCGTATCCATTTACCGGGCCTTTTCACGTCATCTTTTGCCGCAACGTGATGATTTACTTCGACCGGCCGACGCAGACCGACCTGGTCGCGCATCTTACGAAATGGCTGTTGCCCGGAGGTCATCTGTTCGTCGGCCACTCGGAAAGCCTTGGCAATATCAAACATGCTTTGAAGGCCGTGCAGCCGGCGGTCTATCAAAAATCGAAAACCTAGAAAGTTTTCAAGCTTCCCCTGCCGCCACCGATATTGAAGGGATGGCGACTGAAAAAAATTCGACCGTGGCGGCCGCGCGGCTGGCCGGAAAATACCTGACGTTCAAGTTGCAGGCGGAAGCCTACGGCATCGATGTGCTGAAGGTGCGCGAGATCATCCGGCTCACGGCCATCACCACCGTGCCGCAGATGCCGGCGCATATCCGCGGCGTCATCAACCTGCGCGGCAAGATCATCCCCGTGATGGATCTGCGCGTGCGGTTCGATTTTGCGGCGACGAACACCGGGCAGACGTGCATTGTGGTGGTGCAGCTCAAGCTGCCCGACGGCAAGGCGGCGCAGATGGGCATGATCGTGGACGGCGTCGAGGAGGTCATCAACATCGCGGACAGCGACATCGAAGCCACCCCGAATTTTGGCGGACAAATCTCGACGGAATACATCACCGGCATCGCCAAGGTGAAGGGCGTGGTGAAATCGCTTTTGAACATTGATGCCGTCGTCACCGGCGGATCTCCCGGCGGCGCGATGACCACTTTCGTCTGAAAGCCGGCAATGGAAAAAAAGATTCTCAATCTCAGGCAGCGCATCATCCTCATCGTGTTCGCGGCCACCGTGCCGCTGGCGGTGATGACCGTGTGTGTGCTTCACTTCTCCACACAACATCCGGCCACGCCCGCCGCCAACGCCCCGGCGGCTTTTGATTTTCACGTCGAATGGATTGGAGACTTGTTGATCGGCCTGATGCTCTTGTTGGGCGCGGTGGTCGTCTGGTTCAACCTGCGGGCGGTGGAGGGAAGTTTTGCCGGACTTATCTCCGAACTGGCCGAAAATTCCAATAACTTCGTCACCGCCGCCGGCCAGATTTCCGAGTCCAGCCGCGGACTGGCGGAAGGTTCGAGCGAACAGGCCGCGTCCATCGAACAAACCAGCGCCTCACTGGAGGAACTGGCGGCGATGACCCGGCGCAATTCCGAACACACGGAAAAAGCCAACCAGCTTTCCAGGGAGACCTGCGCCGCCGCCGACCTCGGCGCCACCGACATGCGGGCGATGAGTGCTGCGATGAACGCGATCAAAACCTCCGGCGACGAGATCGCCAAAATCATCAAGACCATTGATGAGATCGCTTTTCAAACGAACATCCTCGCGCTCAATGCCGCGGTCGAGGCCGCGCGTGCCGGCGAGGCCGGCATGGGCTTCGCCGTGGTTGCCGGCGAGGTGCGCACCCTCGCGCAACGCAGCGCCGGTGCCGCCCGCGAGACCGCGCAAAAAATCGAGAGCGCCATCGGCAATACGGAAAAAGGTGTCACCCTTTCCGCCAAGGTTTCCGCCGCCCTGGACGGCATCCTGGCCAAGGCCCGGCAGCTCGATGAACTCGCGACGGAAGTCGCCGGCGCAACGCGCGAACAGGCACAGGGCATTTCGCAGATCAGCACCGCCGCCGGCCAGATGGACAGGGTCACCCAGGGCAATGCCGCCACGGCGGAGGAATGTTCGGCCGCGGCCATGGAATTGAATTCGCACGCGCAAGCGATGAAACGCGCGGTCGGCGACCTCATCGTCGTCGTCCACGGCCGGGAAAATCCGACCATGGTCGGGCCCGGGAGCATCAGGAATGTTTCCCGCGCTCATTCTCCGGCGGCATAAAATTTCTTCCGCCGGTGCACGGCATTCTGAAATTCCGCTCGAAAACGGCTTCAAAAACTTCTGAAACGGTCCACGAGGCCGCCTTGTTTGTGGACATGAGCGAAAAAACTAAAGCTTTGAAAAGTCGCGCCGATTTGTCGGCAAATTGAATCAATCAATGATCAAAACCAAATCCAACCTCAAGATGTGGCTGCCCGTCGCGGCGGCCGTTGTGGCCGCGCGCGGAGCGCAGGCGTATGAACTCAACCTCGGCACGAACATGCCGCCCGTGGACTTTCACGGTTTCGTCAGCCAGGGCCTGCTCTCCTCGAGCAGTTACAATTACCTTGGCGATTCGAAGGGCGGCGTGGACGGAAACTTTTTCGAGGGCGGCATCAACGCCTCGTTCAATCCGTTCCCGCGCACGCGTATCGCGGCGCAGGGTTTCATGTATGACATGGGTGACGTGGGCCGATACGCGCCGTTTCTCGACTATGCGCTGGCGGAATACACCTTCAGCGATTATTTCGGCATCCGCGCCGGCCGCATCCGCCGGCCCGCGGGAATTTACAACCACATCCAGGACGTGGACCTGGCGCGCACGTTCGTACTGCTGCCGCAGGGAATTTACGACTCGCGCTGGCGCGACTGGAGCGCCGGCCTGGACGGCGCCGACCTGTTCGGCAACATCCCGTTGTCCAAGGCGGGGAGCGCATCGTATGAATTTTACGGCGGCGCGGTGAATTACTCCGATCACGGCGGCGTGGCGACCTATATTGAAAACGGCCTGCCGCCCGCGCCCTATGGTTCGTTCAAAGGCATCGGCACCACGCCCGTCGTCGGGGGCCAGTTGTGGTACAACACGCCGCTGGATGGCCTGCGTGTAGGCGCGTCGCTCTGTCTTTTTGACGGCTTCAACTACGATGTCACCGTCAAGCCACCGTTCGGTCCGGGTCTGATGCACACGACCGGCGATGTGTTGATGCAGCAATATTCCGCCGAATACCTCTGGAAGAACTGGACGTTTCAGGCCGAATATTACACCTACACTTTCACCGGCACGGAATATGCCCCCGGTCTGGGCGGCATGAAGGTCGGCAGCTCATCCGACATGCCGCAGACGTGGTATGTCGCCGCCTCCTACCGCTTCAACAAATATTTCGAGACCGGCGCGTACTACACCGAGTTCCGCGATTTTAGCACTGTCAAGACCAGCCCGGACGGCTATCAGCACGACCTCGCGCTCTGCCTGCGCGTGGACCCGAAGGACTGGTGGACGTTCAAGATCGAAGGCCACTACATCGACGGCACCGGCCTGCTGCGCGACAACGACACGAACCCCGTCCGCAACAGCAACGGCTGGTTCATGCTCGCCGTGAAAACCACCCTCAGCTTCTGACCTGAAAATTCCTACGACCATGAAATCAAAATTGTTCAAATTTGGATTGCTGGTGGCCGCCTTGAATTGGGGGATCGCCCGCGCCCTCGCGCTCGACGGCGTGGTGGTCATCGCCAGCCCGGACGTCGCCGCCGACAAGCTGACCGCCGCCGCGCTCAAGGACATCTATACCGGCAAGACCAAGTATTGGGACGGCGGCCAGGCCGTCATCCTCGCCTATTTGCCGGACAAAACTGATGCCGGCCTGCAGCAGGTCTGCGAGATGGATTCCAGTTCGTTCAAGACCTTCTGGCAGCGCCTCGCGTTTTCCGGTCGCGGCTCCGAACCGAAAAAAGCCGATGATGCCGCCGCCCTGGTGTCGCTGGTCGCGGGCACGAAGGGCGCCATCGCCATCGTGCCGGCGGACGCCGCGCTCAACGGGGTGAAGAAAATTGATATCCAGTAACATAGGTAATTAATCATTACATGAAAGCCGCACCGCAGATTTCCCTGAAGCGCAGTTTCAACACCATCAAGGGGGTGGTCGCGCTGCTCGTGATATTCCTTGTTGTCCAGATGTGCCTGCTCTGGCGAACCTGCGATAACGGCACCCGCGCCACGACCGGTCTGGAGGCCGAAGGCCTGCCCAGCCTGCGCCTGCTCGCCACCTTGCAAGAGAACCTTGCCGTGTACCGCCTCCATTCCTACGAACTCATGTTCGCCCAGGACAAGGACCGCCCCGCCAAGATCGCCGAGGCCGAGGCCGTGCAGAACAAAAATTCCATGACCATCGAGGAATTGAAAAACCTCTATCCGGCCGGTCAAGGCCATGAATTCGTCACCGCCCTCCAAAGCAACTTTGACGATTACGTCGGCGCCATGACCCAGATCCGCGGCTCCCTCGACAAGGATTTTGCCGCCGCCATGAAGATGCTGGACGAGCAGGTTCCTGCCAAGGTCGACACGCTCAACAAGGCCGCCGCCGACGTGACCACCTATTGCAACCAGGTCGCCGACCAGCGCACCGGGCTCACCGTGGACAGCTTCGCGCGGGTGCGGCGTTCCATCATCATCTTCGGCGCGGCGAACATCGTCTTTGCCATGCTGGCCGCGCTGCTGGTCACCTGGAATTCCTCCCGCGTCCGGGGCGCTCTCAATTCACTCGCCTCCACGCTTGGCGAGGTTTCCCATACGCTCATCGGCTCCGCCGGCACGATCTCCAAGTCCAGCCGCATCCTCGCCGAAGGCTCCAGCGCGCAGGCCGCGTCGCTCGAGGAATCCAGCGCCTCGCTCGAACAGATGGCCAGTGTCACCAGGCGCAATGCCGAAAACGCGCAAAAGTGCAACGAACTCGCCCGCACCGCCCGCAGTTCCGCCGAGAAGGGCGCCCACGACATGCACGCCATGTCCGCCGCCATGCAGGACATCAAGAATTCCAGCGATGACATCGCCAAGATCATCAAGACCATTGACGAGATCGCGTTCCAGACGAACATCCTCGCCCTCAACGCCGCCGTGGAGGCCGCCCGCGCCGGCGAGGCTGGCATGGGCTTCGCCGTGGTCGCCGACGAGGTGCGCAACCTCGCGCAACGTTCCGCGCAGGCCGCCCGCGAGACCGCCGCCAAGATCGAGGGCGCCATCGATAATACCGCCCGCGGTGTGGACATCAGCGACAAGGTTTCCCTGGCTCTCACCGGCATCGTTGACCAGGCCCGGCAGGTGGATGAACTCGCCACCGAGGTCGCCCATTCCTGCAGCGAACAGACCCAGGGCATCACCCAGATCAACTCCGCCGTCGGCCAGATGGATCGCGTAACGCAGGGCAACGCCGCCAGCGCCGAGGAATCCGCCGCCGCCGCCCAGGAACTGGAAACCCAGGCGCGCTCCATGAAGGACGCCGTCGAAAGCCTGCTGCAACTCGTCGGCCGCACCGCCGGCGGACAAGTCTCCGCGGGTAAACATGGCCCGGGACACAACGGTCACGCCCCCGCCGTCAAAACTGCCGCTCATTCCAACGGTCACGGCCACGGTCACGCTCAAGACGTCAATGGCCCGGCCGGCAAGGCTGGTTTGGATGAAATTCCACTGGAGGCCGGCTTCCGGGACTTTTAATCGGGAGATGAGTGCGCCGGGTGCTTGTCTTGGTCGCGGAGCGACGGTGGAAATTAGCCAGACACGAAGTGTCTGGAAACATGAGCGAACCATTCGTCCTGAAAGGACGCTGGAAATCCTTGTCCCACCACCCCTCCAGCGTCCCTTCAGGACGCGAGGCGCTGTGGGTACCGTACCCGGCACGTTGTGCCGGGCTAATTTCCACGGTCGCTTCGCGACCAATCAGGGCAAGCCCCAAGGACTAGCCCGCGACCGCTACGCTTGTGATTTCACCGTCCTCGCATTCCACCCGCACCTCGAACGGACGACAGCACACCTCGCAATCCGTCGTGAAGCATTGGTTCTCGATGCTCGTATCCACCCCCACGTCAAACGACTGGCCGCA
Source organism: Candidatus Sulfotelmatobacter sp. (assembly GCA_035485115.1). Classification (GTDB taxonomy): domain Bacteria; phylum Verrucomicrobiota; class Verrucomicrobiia; order Limisphaerales; family UBA11358; genus UBA11358. The sequence continues at coordinate 8,151 of DATHOG010000226.1, forward strand.
GAACGGGCATTGCACACTGGCGAACTCTTCCATGACGCAAGCATAGCACATTTTCTTGCAAGGTAGCAGGCCAGTTAAGTTGGTAGGGACAGCGCGCTGCACTGTCCCCGGCGGTAAAGCCGCCGGCAGGGATGGACCAAACGCGGATTTTACCACGTTCGTTGCGCCCGCTATACGGGCGCGGACGGCGCAGCGCGCCGTCCCTACCAAACCACCCAGTTTTTTCTTGCAAGCGCAGCTTGCTTTTTGTCGGCAAATCTCCATTATACGCAACCCGGCAAATCCGCCGTTTTCCCGTCCGACACTGTCCGGGCGTGATATTTTGATAATTTGAGCGCCGAACCGACTATTTACGATATGAAGCACATCCGCAACCTCGCCATCATCGCGCACGTTGATCATGGCAAGACGACCCTCGTTGATTGTTTGTTGAAACAGTCCGGCACCTATCGCGCCAACCAGCACGAGTCATCCGAAGAACGCCTGATGGACTCGATGGACCTTGAAAAGGAAAAGGGCATCACCATCCGCGCCAAAAACGCCGCCTTCAAATACAAGGATTACCACATCAACATCGTGGATACCCCCGGCCACGCCGATTTCGGCGGCGAAGTCGAACGCATCATGAACATGATCGACGGCGTGCTGCTCGTGGTGGATTCCGCCGAAGGTCCGCAGGCGCAGACGCGCTTCGTGCTGCGCAAGGCATTGGAAGCCGGCGCCAAGCCCATCGTGGTCATCAACAAGATCGACCGCGAAAACGCCAATCCGAAAAAGGTGCTCGACCAGGTGTTCGAACTTTTCATGTCGCTCAACGCGACGGATGAGCAGTTGGATTTTCCGTTCATCTACGCCTCCGCCAAGAACGGTTACGCCAAGGTGGAACTGGAGCACGTCAGCGGCACGATGGAGCCGTTGTTTGACGCGATCGTGAAATACATCCCGCCGCCGCGCGCAAAGGCCGGCGACGGCTTCCAGTTGCTCGTCGCGAACCTGGATTATTCCGATTACCTTGGCCGTATCGCGTTCGGCAAGATCGTGGAAGGCAAGATCAAGGTCGGCGATGCCGCCATCTGCCGCCATGGCGACGGCCGGGTCACCAAAAACAAGGTGACGATGCTCTATCATTTCGAGGGCATGAAACGGATCGAGGTCCAGGAAGCGCACGCCGGCGACATCGTGGGTGTCGCGGGTTTTGAAGACGTGTTCATCGGCGAGACCATTTGTGACAGCGAGGCGCGTACCGCGTTGCCGTATATCCCGATTGATCCGCCGACGATCCAGATGGAATTCGCCGTGAACGACGGCCCGCTCGCCGGCCAGGACGGCAAGCTCGTTACCGCGCGCCATATCTGGGACCGGCTCGTGAAGGAGATCCGCACAAACGTCGCGCTCCGCATCAAGCAGACCAGCGACCCGAAGATTTTTGCCGTCAGCGGCCGTGGCGAAATGCAGATCGCCATTCTCGTGGAGCAGATGCGCCGCGAAGGCCATGAGGTCCTCGTTTCGCGTCCCGAAGTGCTTTGGAAAAAAGGTCCGGATGGCGAACCGATGGAGCCGATTGAAAAATTGTTCGTGGAAATTCCGAGCGAAAATCTCGGGGCCATCATGGAAAATCTTTCCAATCGCAAGGCGCAGATCACGAACATGAACCACGTCGGCAACCAGGTTTCCGTCGAGGCGCTGGTCCCGATGCGCGGCCTCATCGGTTTCGAGACCGACCTCGTGAACCAGACCAAGGGCATGGGCGTGATGAGCCATCTCTTCCACGAATACGGCCCGGATTGTGGCGAGATCGCCGCGCGCAAAAACGGTTCGCTCGTGAGCATGGACCAGGGCGAAGCGACCAGCTACGCCTTGAACATGGTGCAGGAACGCGGCCGCTTGATGGTTGAGGCGGGCGACATGATTTACATCGGCATGATCGTCGGCGAAAACACGCGCGAGAATGACATCCCCGTCAATCCCGTGAAGGAAAAACGCCTTACCAACATGCGTTCACAAGGCGACGGCAAGGGCATCCAGCTCGCGCCGCCCCTGAAGCTCTCCCTCGAACGTGCGCTCGAATACATCGATGTGGATGAATACGTGGAAGCCACGCCGAAAAACCTGCGCCTCCGCAAAAAGGAACTGGACGAGAACAAACGCAAGCGTTCCGAAAAATCCCGCGCCATCAAGTACGTGCAGGAATAAGTTTTTTTAAATACAAATCCCCGGCCACGGCCGGGGATTTTTTTTGGTTGGATAAAAATGTCAATGGTTGGGACCACTTCATTATCTTCGCCTCAACCCCTGATACCCATCAGCGCAAACGCCTTTCCAAATTTTTTTTAGGCCTTAACTAAAGGTGATTCGGGACTGACGCCTTCAAGAACCGGGTGAGATAAACAGGCCAAATAATGTCGAGATTGTTTGCTTTTCAACTTGTTACGACCACTGTTGCCGGTTAAATAACGCGCCAGCATGAATCAAGGCATCCGGCGGGTTTTATTTTTACTTTTCTTTTTATCCGGCTTTTCCGGGCTGGTTTACCAAGTCGTTTGGACGCGCCTGGCATTCGCTTCGTTTGGCATCATCATGCCAGTCCTGTCGGTGGTATTGTCGGTTTTTATGCTCGGGCTTTCCGTCGGGTCATGGGGCGGCGGGCGCCTGATACCGGTGCTGGTCAAAAGAACCGGATATTCGGCAATCTTCTTTTATGCGGGCGCGGAGTTCTTGATCGGGTTAAGTGCCTTTGCCGTGCCCAAATTGTTTATCATGGGTGAAGGCCTGTTGCTGGGCAGCGGTGAGGCGAATTCGTTCCGCTATCTTTGTCTTTCGGCCCTGGTGCTGGCGATTTCGATTCTGCCGTGGTGTGTTTTCATGGGCACAACCTTTCCCTTCATGATGGCGTACATTCGGGAACAAGAGCGGCGGAACATGGAAAGCTTCAGTTTCCTTTACCTCGCAAATGTGCTGGGGGCAATGAGCGGTGTTTTATTGTCCGCCGTCGTTTTGATCGAAATATTGGGTTTTCGGCACGCGCTTTGGGTGGCAGCCGCCGGCAATTTTACCGTTGCCATCATCAGCATTTGTATCGGCTACAGGCAAAGCCCCACCCGGATCGGTTCGGATATAGCTGAGAACGTGGAGGAGGTTGCAGCACCGCCGCCGCCCGCCCGTGTCTGGCTGACAAGGGGGATTTTATTTTCAACGGGCTTTGTGGCCATGGCAATGGAGGTGGTTTGGACGCGGGCATTCACGCCGGTCTTGAAAACGCAGGTCTATTCCTTTGCGATGATTGTTTTTACCTATCTGGGCGCCACCTTTATCGGCTCATGGTGGTATCGCCGCAATCTTCGACGTCGTTTGCCGTGTCCGGTGGCGAAGCTGATGGCATTGCTTGCCGCGTTTGTCTTCCTTCCCATTTTGATCGACGATCCGAGGTTCGTGAGCATGAACGAACTTTGCGACATTCATCCCGTCGGTGTGCTCATTGTGCTGGCCGGTATCTGCCCATTTTGCGCCGCGTTGGGGTATTTGACGCCGGGTTTGATTGATGGATATGCCGGAGGGCATCCTGCCGCCGCCGGCCGGGCTTATGCACTCAATGTTCTAGGCTGCATTCTAGGGCCGTTGTTTGCTTCCTACGTCCTGCTGCCGCAGATGAGCGAACGATATGCACTGATTCTCCTTGGGCTGCCGTTTTTCGGATTTTTCCTCCTGGTCTGCAAATCACTGTCCGTCCGGTGGCGCTGGTGTTCGGCCTTCGGCGCTGGCGTGATACTGGCATGGGCGTTGTTTTTTTCCGTCGATTTTGAAGGCTGGCTGGCGGGATCAACAAGAAGCATGGAAGTGCGGCGTGATTATGCCGCGTCTGTAACCTGCGCAGGTGAAGGCATGAACCGCAGACTCATGGTCAATCACATAGGCATGACCCGGCTCACGCCAGTCACCAAATTCATGGTACATCTGCCGCTGGCTTTTCATGATGGTCCATCCCAATCCGCGCTGATCATCTGTTTCGGCATGGGGACCACGTATCGTTCGGCATTGAGCTGGAACCTGGACACGACGGCGGTGGAACTGGTGCCGGATGTCCCGCGGGCATTTGGTTTTTATCACGCGGACGCGGCGCAATGCCTCAATAACCCCAAAGGCCATATCATTGTGGATGATGGACGGCGTTTCCTGATGCGGACGCGGGAAAAATATGACGTCATCGTCATTGATCCGCCGCCGCCGACGGAGGCGGCGGGCTCCAGCCTGCTCTTTTCCACGGGATTTTACAGGCTGGCCAAACAACATTTGAATACGAATGGCATCCTGCAGATGTGGTTTCCCGGGGGAGAAGAACTCACCGGGCAGGCAGTCATGCGCTCCCTCTGCGAATCGTTTCCATATGTGCGGGGTTTCCCGTCGGTTGAAGGCTGGGGTATTCATCTGTTGGCTTCCATGCAGCCGATGGCGCCGATGGATGCCCATCAACTTGCAGCGCGGATGCCCGCCGCGGCAAAGAAAGATCTGCTGGAATGGGACGATTCCACGAACGCAGCAGCCTATCTGGCTCGAGTGATAACCAAGGAATATTCCGTCCCGAACAACCTCAATCCCGACTTGAGCATCAAAGTCACCGACGACCAGCCCTTCAACGAATACTTCTTTCTCCGCCGTACGAACGTAAACGACATGCGGTACACCTATTGACCAGAGCAATCATGAGGGGCGCGGGTAAAAAATTGAGGGCGGGGCGCGAAGGGAGGCAGGCGGGACGCCTGCGCTACTGTGGTTTCACCGGCGAATATTCCACCCCCACCAGACAGACATCATCCTCAAATTCGCCGTTCAGCGCATAAAAACGCACGACTTCAATCAATTGGTCGAACATTTCGGACGACGGCAGACCGAGGAGTTTTTTTATGTCCAACATGAGCCGTTCCTGCGAATACATCTCTTCATGCTGTCCCTGCACCTCGTACAGGCCGTCGGTGAAGAGCATCAAAAAATCGCCGGGCTGGAGGGACATTTCCGTGGTCGAATAGACCGGATCTTCAAACAGGCCGAGCGCCGGCTGTCCTTTGCCGCTCGCGTTGGCGAGGGGCGTGATGGAATTTTCGGCGCGCCGCAGCAGCAACGGCTTGGGATGACCCGCATTGGCGAAGAGCAATTTGCCGGTGGCATAGTCAATCACCGCGTAAAATGCCGTCGTGAGCATGGGTGAACCCGTGCTTTTCAGGATGGAAAGCAGGTCGGAATTCAGCTTGCGCAGGAAATTCGCGGGATCCCGGGCCACCGGTTTCAATTCCTCGGCGATGGCGCGGATCATGGCCGTGACCAGCGCCGCCCGGACCCCGTGGCCGGTGACATCGCAGATCAAAATGGCGGCCTCGGTCTCGGAGATCTGCGAGACGGTGAAGAAATCGCCGCTGACGGTCTCCGCCGGCTCGTAGCGATGGAGAAATTTCAGTGCGCTCTGTTCCGCCGGAACCTCCGGCGGAAAAACCGGATACTGCTGCGGCAGCATCGCGAGCTGGATTTCGCGCGCGGTGCGGAGGTTTTCCTCCATCAACGAATTTTTGGTGCGCAACTCCTCCCGGCTCCGGGCCAGCTCGGCGGTGGTGCGCCGGATCTTTTCCTCGTTCCGGATCTTTTCGGTCACGTCCCAGACCATCCCTTGCAAGCCGATGACATTTCCATTTTCATCGCGCAACGGGGTCTTGATGACGTGGTGGAATTCCTTTTCCGTTTTGCCCTTGGGTTGCGAGACCTCGGTGATCTCCACCGATGCGCCCTGTTGCATGATGTCCTGGTCGTCGCGCCAGTACTTTTCCGCCAGTTCCGGCGGGAACTGGTCGAAATCGGTCTTGCCGACGATCTGTTCCGGGGTCAGCCCGAAATAGTTCGAGTAGGTCGAGTTCGCAAAGGTGAACCGCCCCTGTGCATCGCGCCTGAATACGCCTTGGGGCATCGATTCCACCAGCGAATGATACAGCGATTCCGACCGTTGCAATTTTTCCTCGGTCAGCTTTTGTTGCGTGATGTCCTCGACGGTGCCCTCGTAGTAGAGCAATTTTCCCTGGGTATCGCGGACGGCGCGGCAATTTTCCTCGATCCAGATCACGCTGCCGTCCTTGCGGAAGATCTGCGATTGAAAATAGGTCAACGT
>DATHOG010000227.1:0-14942 GCA_035485115.1 Candidatus Sulfotelmatobacter sp.
GCGACGGTAATGCCGTCCGGCCCGGTGCCGAGGTTGGTGAAATGGATGTCGGGAATGGTGAGGGTGACGACGATGGGGGTGCTGCCGATATCGGTGATGCGGGCGGTAACTTTGGCGCCGGCGAGAACGAAGTCATCGACTTCGATCTTTTTGCCGGCCCCGGCTTGTTGCGCCGGTTGCGCGGCGGGAGTGTTGGTGGATTTCACCACGGTGCCACCGGCGGCGGCGTTCACGTTGTCCATGATCGTCTGCAGATTGTTTTTGCCGAAGGGATTTCCCTCGAAGGTGATGTCGGGGGAGCGGACTTCGACGGAGTGGATGACGATTTTATCGCCGAACAACGATTTGGGTTCGAGGCTGACGGCGATCTTGCCGACGCTGATGGCATTGGTGGATTGATAATTCGCGGGGTCGGGATTGCCGATGACGAAGTTGTTGAGGCCGGCGCCGCCGGAAAGGATCGAAAGGCCGACACTATCCACGGTGACGGAGGTCTTGGTCATGGGCGGGGTGACTCTTTCAATTCCGGTCTTCACGATTTGGCCGAGGAACACGGCCCCGGTGATCACGGCGATGATGAGCAACACGACGAAGATGACAACCAGGCCCAGGATGATTTTTTTGATTTTTTTCATAACACTAAAAATAGAGACAAGTTGACCGGCGCGGAGCGTTGAAAATTTTTCAGGCCGCGAGCAGCTTGCGGATGCAGTCGGCCAGTTCCTGCAATTGGTAGGGCTTGGAAAGAAAACGGTCCGGCTTCTGCGGCGCTTCGGTGAAGACATGCTCGTCCACGGTGCCGCTGACGAGGATTATCTTCTGTTTGGGATTCAAACGGCGGCATTCGCGCACGAGATCCATGCCGGTCATGCGGCCCATGGCGTAATCGGTCAGGATCACCTCGGGCTGGATGATGGGAAATTCCTTCAGGGCGGTTTCGGGATCGCGGAACGTGTGGACCTCGCAACCGAGCGGCTTGATGATGACCGCCGCCAATTCCAACAGCATCGGTTCGTCATCAACGACGAACACGGTCGGTTTACGTCCCGCAGCTTGCATTTGTAACGCAACCTTAACTTGCCAGGCGCCATGCGGCAAGCCCCAAACATTTGTGCCAAAAAAAATTTGCATCCATGCCAGCGTCGCGCTAAAGTTGACTCCGGCAAAACCCGCCATCCCCCCCAAGGAACTGTTGCATGAAAAAGAAGACAGCGTCCGTGTTTGCAAATCCGAAAATGGCCAAGGTTGCGACGAAGCGAAAACCGCTTCTCGAAACCGCTGTTGACGCCGCTAAAAAAATCCTGAAACCCGCCAAAAAATCCGTTGCGGTCGAACCGGAACCGGCCAGCGCCCCCGTCGACGACGTCCCCCGCAAAAAGAAGGCGGAAGTGCCAGCCATCCTGCTGGAAGGCGATGCGCCCGCGCCGGTCGCCGTCAGCGGGCCGGGAGAAAAATATTCGCTGGGGGCGACGCCGCCTGCGCAAAGTTTTTCCGGCGGCGAACTGCCGGAGAGTTACGGCACCAAAAAACTTTTTCTGACGGCGCGCGACCCGCACTGGTTATACGCGCACTGGGACTTGACGCGCGAACAGCAGTTGAAGTTCAACGGCGAATCCACGGACGGCCATCTCATCCTGCGCATCTATGAGGACAAGATCCATGGTCATCCGCTTTATGAAATCCATGTCCATCCGGAATCCCGGCACTGGTTCGCGCATGTCGAGCGGGCGGGGGCGTCCTACGTGGCCGAGCTTGGTTATTATTCGGCGCTGGGGCGCTGGATGCGCGTAGCGTTGTCCACCGCGACGGTCACGCCGCCGGATGCAGCGTCCAAGGAGGACGCGGCGGAATTTGCGACGATCCCGTTTGAAATCCCGTTCGCCAAGCTGATGCAGATCATCGAGGACGCGGTGCATGACAATATTCCGCTCGCGCAAGCGATCGAGGAATTGCGCCGTCATGGCCATCCGGACCTGCCCAAATTTAATCCTTCCGCCACCGGCACCTTGTCCGCAACGGCGAATGGAAGCCAGGCATATCCTTCCGCCCCCGGCCCGGTGCGGGTGTGGACGCCGGAACAGGAAAAGGCGCTCGCCAAGATCATCAATATCGACCAGACGCGCCGCATCTGGATGGGGTCGCTGGAAATCACCGAACTCATCCGCCGCCGGCTCGCGCAGGACGTGTCCTCACCGACGACTGCATGGGGCGTGTCGAGTTTCGGTCTCGCCAGCCCGACGAGCCCGTTCGGCGCCGCCGGGGAAAAGCCGAAAGGTTTCTGGTTCAACGTCAACGCGGAACTAATCATCTACGGTGCGACGGAGCCGGGCGCGAAAGTCACGCTGGGCGGGCACGAGATCAAGCTGCGTTCGGACGGCACATTCAGTTACCGCTTTGCTTTGCCGGATGGCAAATATGATCTGCCGGCGGTCGCGGTTTCGCCGAGCGGCGACGACGCGCGCGCGGCGGATCTGAAATTCCTGCGCAAGACGCAATATCTCGGCGATGTGGGCACGCATCCGCAAGACCCGTCGCTCAAGCCGCCGACGCCGGACAACGTCTGAGGTAAATCGCATGGACGCGCCCGAACGAGGAGCATTGATGCTCGTCCGATTCATTGCCGCCACGCTGATCGGCTGGTCGGTGGTGGAGCTGGCGCTTTACTATGCCGTCCGCTCGCACGATCACCTGCGGATGGAATTTATTCCGTGTGCCGTGCGCAGCTTGCCGTTCATCCTGGGCGTGGTGGTTTTGATAAGATCAAGGTCGCTTGCCGAATGGCTCTCCGATAAACTGGATCTTTAAAAATCTCTGGAATGCAAGGCTACCTCTCAATCGTCCTACATGCGCACCTGCCGTTTGTGCGGCATCCGGAGCATGGCAAGTTTCTCGAAGAAAGCTGGCTGTTTGAGGCGATCACGGAAACATACCTGCCGCTGGTCCAGATCCTGGAAAACTGGCGGCGCGACGGCATAACCGCGCCGATCACGCTCTCGCTGTCGCCGACGCTATGTGCGATGTTGCAGGACGAACTGCTGCGCACGCGTTACGCGAATCATCTGAACGGCCTGATCGAGCTGGCCGAAAAAGAGATCCACCGGACGCACTGGGACCGCGCGTTCCGCGAACTTTCATGGATGTATCACCACCGCCTTTCGCTCGCTCGCGAGACGTGGCGGTTTTACAGCGGCGACCTAGTGAACGCCTTCAAGATTTTTCAGGACGAAAACCTGATCGAGATCATCACCACGGCGGCGACGCATGCGCTGTTGCCGTTGATGAACGGACATCCGCCCTCGGTCCGGGCGCAAATCATGGTCGCCCGCGATCATTATCAGAAATGTTTCGGACGCGCGCCGCGCGGCATCTGGCTGCCGGAATGTGCCTACGCCGCCGGCGTGGAAAAATACATCCAGGAAGCGAACATCCGCTGGTTCATCCTCGATACCCACGGCCTGTTGCACGCGCAACCGCGTCCGCGCTACGGCACGTTTGCGCCGGTGTTCACGCCGAACGGCGTGGCCGTGTTCGGGCGGGATTTCGATTCCTCGCGCCAGGTGTGGAGCAAGCAGGAGGGTTATCCAGGCGACCCGCGGTACCGCGATTTTTACCGGGACATCGGGTTCGACCTGGACTTTGATTACGTCCGGGCGCACCTGCCTTCGCCGGAAAACCGCGGTTTTACCGGGTTGAAATATTTCCGCATCACCGGGGGCAGCGCGCAGAAGGAGATCTACCAGCGCGATCATGCGTTGCAGGCCGCCAGCGAACACGCCGCGCACTTTCTCGCCGAACGCGTCGCGCAGGTCGAGAAGGCCGCCGCCATCATCGACCGGCCGCCCATCATCGTCGCGCCATACGACGCGGAGTTGTTCGGCCACTGGTGGTACGAAGGGCCGGAGTTTCTGGACTTTCTCGCGCGCAAACTGTTTCACGAACAGAAGACGGTCTCGCTGCTCACGCCCGGCGAATATCTGCATCGCCACCCGACGAACCAGATCGCCACACCCGGCGCCTCGAGCTGGGGCGAGGAAGGTTACTGGCGCGTGTGGCTGAACGAATCGAACGAGTGGATCTACCCGCATTTGCAGATCGCGCAGGAGCGCATGACGAAGCTTGCGAAAAAATTTGCGCGCAAATCCAGCGCGTTGCAGAAACGCGCGTTGCAACAGGCCGCGCGCGAACTGCTGCTGGCGCAGGCGAGCGACTGGCCGTTCATCCTGCGCGCCGGCACCAGCCCCGATTATGCACGCCGCCGCGTGAAAGACCATCTGCTGCGCTTCATCGCGCTGCACGACATGCTGACCATCACGCGCGTGGATGAGAAATGGCTCGCGGAGATCGAATCGCGCGACAACCTGTTTCCCGATGTGAACTGGACTTATTGGAAGTGAGTGCCACAGCGGTTTAAACAAAATTTGTAGCCGTTCGTTTCTGTCAATTTTCTCCCTCACCCGCCATAGCCGCTGTCGCTGCTCCCGCTGGGAGAGGGTGAAACACTCGCAGCTTCCCACGAAAATCTATGGCTGGATTGGAGAACACCGCACTAAAAAAGAAAAAGCCACCATGGCTGTTCCCTCTCCCGGGAGGAGAGGGTCAGGGTGAGGGAGAGAGCGTGGCAACCACCGCGGCTACAGTTTATTTTGAAATGCTTTCTTTTTACTGAATAGTAAATTCAGTCTCAGTCCAACTGCGGCGGGCGCGGGTTGAAGGCCTTGACGTTCAAGCCGTCGTCGGTCGCTCCGGCGGAGAACACGGAAATGTAGAAATATTTGCTGACCGTGTCATAATCCGGCAGCAACGAAAAGTCCACCCAATCGTGCATGGCCGGCGGCAACATTTTCATCGCCGGATCGCTGGTCGCTGCGTTCTTCATCTGCCTGAAAGATATGCGCATGGCATCGCGCGCGTTCGAGTAGCTGAACAAACCCGCGTTCATGCCGCCGATATGCGCGGCGGCGTCCCCCAAGGCGGGATTTTCACGGAGCGGCTTCACATTGCCGTCGCCGCTGCGAAGAAATTCCTCCAGGCTGCCCTCGTCCGTGGTGATGGCGAGATAGCCGCTCGCGCTGCTCAATAGCAGCGGGGGCTGCGGGATGCTCTTGCCGCCGGGTGCGCGTTGCGGGCGGAGGCCGATGGAATAGATTTTATGTCCGTGATAATCCCGCGGCGTGGCGGCGGCCGGGTCCTGCGGTGAAACCATGCCGGCCACGACCTTGACGGCCTGGATCATCTGGTCGGGATTGGGCGTGGCGATGAGCACGATGCCGGGGGCGTTCTTCATGTCTTCGGCGGTATCGCCGCCGGGGGCCTTGCCGTAACTGACAATGTCATCACCGAGGTTGCCGAAAAGGTTTTTGCGCAAGTCGAACGACGGGTCTTTTTGTTGGGCGGTGGCGTTGGCCGTGTCAATGCCGCCGTTGATCATCCCAAGCACCTGGGGCGAAATGCCGCCGGCCATCTTGAGCAGTTCGTCCCACGCCTGTTTGCCGTCGAGACGGATGCGGGAAAACTTCATCACGTCTGCGGGCACGAACGCCGGCGGTGAGGAATCTTTCGCGGATAATGCGAGTATCTTGATGAGGCCGTTGCGCTCGGACGCAGGCACGGAAATATGGAATGACGCCGTGGAACCTTCGCGCGCCTCGCGGACCGCGAAGCTCGCGGATTTGATGCCGCCGAGGCCGGTCGCGCCGAGAATTTTGGCGGCAGAAAACTTGGGCGTCATGGCGCCCGGGTCGGAGTCGCTGTCTTCCGGCATGCTGGCCAGCTGGTTGAAAAACAATTTACCGTTGAACCAGCCGTAATAGGTGGGGGCGTCACGGAATTGAGAGACCTTGTCGGCGGCGAACACCGGGTCGTCCACAAGCGCCGGCACCGAACCGCCGGAGAGATGCGCCGCCACGGCGTCCAATATTTTTGAGGAGTTGGCGGCGATGAGCAGCGAGTCCACCTGCGCAAAATAAATGTCCACTGGCTGCGTTGGTTTCTGTTCCTTGCCGATTTCGGAGACGTTTTTTGGCGGGCCGAAGATGCCGGCAAGTTCATTCGTCGAGAGGGTGACGACGGTGAAGGGGATGCCGCGGATTTTTTCCGTGCGAATGGTGCGGCCGTCGTCGGTCATCTTTTTCGTGAGCGCGGCGAGGTTCGTTTTCAACTGGTCGCTCTTGGTGGTCGTGTCGAGCAGCAGCACAAACCCCGGCGGGATGTCGTCGTGCAGATTCGAGCCGTTGAGCGTGAGCGCGAGGGTAAACTGGCCCTGCAACAGATCTGCGAAGTCATCCACCTTGAGGCCAAGTTCCTTTTCGAGCGGCGCGGTGTATTGCTCGGAAAGCTTGTTCATGAATTTGTCATGGAATGGCTTCATCGCCGGGTCGTTCCAGAACATGAGCTGCGGTGAAACCTTGCTGGCGGCGCGCAGCGCATTGCAGTCGGGAACGGTGAAGAATCCCAAGGTGTCCGCCGGCAGCAGATTTTCGGCCGGCGGAACGGCGGCAGACAAAAGGGTCGCGGTGCAAAAAAGCGCCGCCATGACGGCGGCGCCGCGCAGGGGGGATTTGGTCATATAAAATTATTTAGCGACGGAATTGGTCTGCATCGTCCGCGTCGGCGGTTCAAGATAACGGAACGGATTGTTCGGATTGTCGGTGGAATAGGCGAACGCATCGCGATGGTCGAGGAAGCCCTTCACCAGTTCGACGGGGATCGCGAAGCCGAGACCCTCGCCGAAGGTGATTTTCATGTTCGTCACGCCCACGACTTCGCCCGCGAGGTTGAAAAGCGGCCCGCCGCTGTTGCCGGGATTGATCTGGGTGCTGGTCTGCAAATAGAGTTCGCCTTCGAGTTCGCGGGTCTTGGTGCTGAGGATGCCCTGCGTGACGGTGCGTTCGAGGCCGAGCGGGCTGCCGATGGCGAAGACACCATCCCCGACGTTCAACGCATCCGAACTGCCGAGCGTGACGGACTTGAATTTCGGCGCGCCCTTGTCCTCGATGTGGAGCAGGGCGAGGTCGTGGAATTTATTGATGGCGATTATTTTCACCTGCCGGTAGGTTTCGCGGTCGAGCTGGCCGTTGGTCTGATGATAGACTTCCACGGAAATCTCCGTCTCACCCTCGATGACGTGAAAATTTGTGATGAGATACCCGTCGTCATTAATGAAAAATCCCGAGCCGAGGCCTTCCGGCGTCTTCACCTGCACGACCGCCTCGCCGATCAGCTTGACGAGCGAACTCACGTCGCGCGTGGCGGAGGTTCTGGTCGTAGCGGAATAAAATTGTCCCGCTGCGGGGTTCACCATCACCGGCGAATTCGTGTCGTTCGCGTGGAGGATGCGGAGGACGGCGTTGCGCGGCACCACGAGGACGGTGTAGCCCACATCCACGATGTAGGTGTCGGATTTTTCCGCGAGGATATTGCCGGTGACGGAGGCCTTGTCCTTGAGTTGCAGCGTGTCCGCGTGCAGGCAAAGCGCGCCGCCCGCGAGCAACGCGGCGATGGCGGCAGAATTCTTAAACAACATTATGCGAAAATAGACCACAGCCTTTGATTTGACAAGCTGCCAGCCGTTCAAAAACTCCCGCAGAAAATATCGGTGGTTGTTATAACAGGCATATTGCATTGGTTTCCGATTTGAAACCGGACGCTGAAACCTTGTTGCAAAGTCTTTCCAAAACCGTCCGCTTCCGCCACAATCACGCACCCGTGATTGATACTAAGGAAAAACTGGCGGAATTTCTGCCGACACTCAAGGCCGCCGACTGGCTCGCGATTGATACCGAGGCCGACAGCCTCCATGCCTATCCGGAAAAGGTCTGTCTCATCCAAATCAGCCTGGCCGGCGGCGACTGGCTCATTGACCCGCTGGCCGGCTTCAGCATTGACCCGCTGCTTGATGCGCTGGCCGGTCGCGAGCTGATCTTTCATGCCGCGGATTACGACCTGCGGCTGTTGCGCAAACATCACGATTTCGCGCCTACGGAGATTTTCGACACGATGCTCGCGGCGCGGCTGCTCGGCGAAAAGCAGTTCGGCCTCGGCGCCATTGTGGAAAAATTTCTCGGCGTGAAACTGGACAAAGGTCCCCAGAAAGCCGACTGGGCGCAACGCCCGCTCACGCCGCGCATGGAAATCTACGCGCGCAACGACACGCACCACCTCAAGCCGCTGGAGGAGAAGTTAAAAGCCGAGTTGACCGCCAAAAACCGGCTCGCGTGGCATCAGGAAAGCTGCGCGCGGCTCATCGCGGAATGCTCGCGTCCCGTTGTGGTGGACGAGGACGAGGTCTGGCGCATCAAAGGCGCAACCTTTCTGGAACGTCCCGCGCTGGCCGTGCTGCGCGACCTCTGGCATTGGCGCGAGCGCGAAGCCATCGCCGCGAACCGCCCGCCGTTCTTCGTGCTCGCGCATGAGAAAATGATCGAGATAGCGGGTGCGGCGGCGGAGAAAAAGCTGTTCGAGGATTTGATCCCATCACGGATGCATCCGCGCCGCAGGGAAAATCTGGTCGAGGCCGTGCGGGCGGGCCAGCATGTCCCGCCGGAAAAATGGCCGGAAAAGATCCGGTACCGGTCGCAACGTCCGACGGAGGCGGAGTTCAAGCGATTTCGTGACCTGGAGAAGATCCGCGACAAACACGCGGCGGAATTGCATATTGATCCCACGCTCATCGCGCCGAAATCCGTGCTCGGCGACCTGGCGCGCGATTGGGATCAGTACGCGGCGGAGTTGATGCAGTGGCAAAAGCGGCTGTTGCAGGTTGCAGGTTAAATTGTTGCAGGTTGTTTTCGCGCGGAGAAAACCTGCAACTTGCAACCTTCAACTTTCAACGAGCGGTTTTCAAGCCACGCTGAAAAACTTCCTTCGGATCCCAATCCACGTCGGTCGCGTGAAATTTTTTCTGCGACTTCACGAGCGCGTCCAAAATGCCGAGTGACAACACCGCCGCGCCCCGCGGCGTGGGATGCAGACCGTCAGCTTGCATGAGGGAACGCGTTTTGCCGGCGGGCAGGGTGCCGTTGTGCAAATTCACGGCTTCGTTCGCTTTCACTTCACGCATGAACTCGGCGAGCGGCACGACCGTGACGTGGCGTGACTTCGCCCATTGTCTCAGACGTTCGTTTGCGGCGCGGCGGGCGGCTTCGCTGGGCACCTGCGCTGCGCTGATGATGCCGGTGTTGGTGGCGGACGACGCGTCAGGAATGTCGCCGATGATGAGCGGGCAGGGGATGCGTTCGAGTTGTTTCAGGCCGGTCTCAAAATGCTGTGTTCGTTCGGCGTCAGAATCGCCGTCGCCATAGCAGAACCAAAAAAGGAAATCCACGGCCACGACCAGCGTGGGATGGGTGTTCGTCGCAGCTTCGATCTGCTGGTCGGCGAGGCCGTCGGGATTCAGGAAGAACAAGCTCGTGCCTAAATTTTTTATCGGTGCATGCGGGACGGTGATGGCGGCGTCAAGGTAGCGGTGCAACTTGCATTTGTCTGTGTTCGTACCTCCGAACGGCTCGGAAATGACAAATCCGCCGCTTGCGCTCGCGCCAATGACGATGACCCGCGCCCACGGCGATTCAGCGGAAAAAAGTTTTTGTGTGAAGAACGACAGGCACAAGCAAACCGTGATAATTAATATCGCGTTTCCCCTCACCCTGACCCTCTCCCTCGGGGAGAGGGAACAGCCGCTGGATATTTTAGTGGAATCCGTGAACGGCAAAGCAGCGGCAGCCTTTCGGCTGTCATTGAAAGATTGGCGGCATTTATTCACTGCGATTTACATCACTGGACTTACCGCACCTTTTCAAAGGCGAAGCCTTTCAGGTATTCCGTTTCGGGAATCATCGGGATGATGGGGTGATCGGGCGACTGGGCGTAGGTGGCGACGCGGCGCAGGATGTGACGCGTGTCATACGCGGCCGAGAGCAGCGAGTCCTGAAACAGTTCCGCGCTGACGTGGTGCGAACAACAAAACGTCGCAAGCATGCCGCCGGCTTTCAAAAGTTTCAGGGCGCGCAAGTGGATTTCCTTATAGCCGCGCAAGGCGTCCGGCACGGAGGCGCGGTTGCGCGTGAACGAGGGCGGATCGAGGATGATGAGGTCGTAACGCGGGATGACGCGTTCGTGGGGTGCAACGGCGGTGTTGGCCTTGAGCCAGTCGAAGACGTTGATGGTCTCAAAGGAGCAGTTTTCCAGCTTGTTCGTCTTCGCATTGCGTTCCGAAGCAGCGATGGCATCGGCGCTTTGGTCGAGCAAGGTGACCCGCGCTGCGCCCGCGCGCGCCGCGTGCAAGCCGAAGCCGCCGAGAAAGCTGAAGCAGTCGAGCACGTTGCCATTTTTCGCGAATTCGGAGACGGCCTGGTAATTGACCTGCTGGTCGAGATACATCCCGGTTTTGTGGCCGGCGACGAGGTCGGTCTCAAATTTCAGGCCGTTCAATTTGACGGTCATTTTTTCCACGGGTTCACCGGCGAGAACACCGTTGGATTCGGCCAGCCCCTCGAACTTGCGCGAGGCGACATCGCTGCGTTCGAGGATGGTGCGCGGTGAAAAGATTTTTTGCAGGGCGGCGACGATGTGTTCCTTGCGCTTGTCCATGCCCAGCGCGGAAATCTGGACGACGAGGACGTCTTCGTATTTGTCCACGATCAGCCCGCTCAAGAAGTCGCTCTCGGCATTCACGACGCGGAAGGAGGTCGCCTCGGGCATGAATTTTTTGCGGATGGCCAGGGCGGTGCGGATGCGTTCCTCGAAAAATTCGGCGTTCGGCCGGATCCGGTCGGAAGCGAGCAGACGAACACTGATTTTGGATTTGGAATTGTAAAAACCGGTGCCAAGCAGACGCTGGCGGCTGTCCTTGATCTGCACCAGATCGCCGTCCTCGGCGGGTTGGGTCAGGCGGGAGACTTCATTGTTGTAGACCCAAGGATGGCCGGCGACAATGCGTTCGGCTTCACCGGGCCGGAGGAGGACAGTCGGCAGGGTATCGTTGATTGTAGACATATGACGAACAGCTTCGCAGGGTGCGGGGTGGAAGTAAATCCATTACGCAGGCGTATTTAGAATGCATACGCACAATTTCAATTTGCACGAGCACTTTGCCCTATGATTTCCGATCAAAAATCTCATCTACCCGCATTGGTGCCAGTCAATGCGGGTAGATGGATTTTATAAATTGCCGGCTATTTTGTCGAGTTTATAATTCCATGGTTGATGTGTAGAAATGATGTGTAGAAACCATCGAAGATAATCCAATTGAGAGTCTGGCGAAACCAAGGCTCCCTCATCCTGACGTGGACTCGCGCCCGCCCGCTCGCTCGGCCCTACGGGCCTTCGTCCCGCTTCGCGGGACAAATTCCTTTCGCCGTTTCCCAAACGGCTCAAGTCTTCCTCTTTGGAAGGGGAAGGAATTGATAGTCCACTTTCGAGGCGATCCACAAGAGGTCTGCAATCGGGCGTCGTTTCTAAACCGCATTTTAATGGTTAATATCCCAGAGGTCGGTTTTTTGAAACCAAGAGACCCTCCGTAGGCAATAATTTAACTTGAATTCGGACGGAAACGGGCGGATAAGAGCATTAGGAAAAACTATAAGATTATGAAAACGACTTACCCAATCAGTTCGTTGCTGCATCACAAAGCCCCGGCGGTCTGGAGCATCGCCCCCACGGCGACGGTCTTCGATGCCATCAAGTTGATGTCCGATAAAAATATCGGCTCGCTCCTGGTAATGTCCGAAGGCAAGTTGTCGGGGATTTTTACGGAGCGTGATTACGCGCGGAAAATTGCGTTGCAGGGGAAAACTTCCCGCCAGACGCTGGTGCAAGAAATCATGCCCCGCGAAATCACCACCGTGACCCCCGAGGATTCGGTGGAGGATTGCATGAAGTTGATGACGGAAAAACGCATCCGACATCTGCCCGTGCTTGAAGGTGGAAACGTGGCCGGCATCATTTCCATCGGGGACCTGGTGAACTGGATCATCTCCACCCAAAACGCCGCCATCGAGCAGATGGAACAGTATATTGCCGGCGGCGTGGCGGCGTGATTATCACTTCGCGGCCGAAGCGGTATCGGGGGCGGTGGCGGCTACGGTCGTCGGCGCGGCACCGACCTGGTCAATGATGCTGTCGCGGATGGCGGCGTTCTGAGCGGCGGCGTTCAAGGAGTTCTGCACTTTTCCTTCCGCGCGGTCGAGCGTGCCGGCGATGGTTCCGGGGGTGTAGTTCGTGACACCCGTACCATTCGTGCCCATCGTGGCACTCAAACCAAAGCGGGCGAGCGGCGAGGCATGTTCCGGGGCGATTTTGGCATAGATGGCCGCCTGGATTTCACTGTGCTTGTCGAGCACAACAGCAAAGATGCTCGCAATGAAAAGGAACATGAAGAATCCGCGGATCTTCAACAACCGGCGGCGGCGTTTGGCGTCGCGCGCTTCTTTCAGTTCGAGCGCCTCGGCTTGCAAGGCGATCTTGTTCATCGCTGTCTCAAAGGATTTGTCTTTCATAATGCCGCCTCCCTTTGCAACCTTCATGCCACCGGCAAAAGTTTTTGAATCATTGCAATTTGCAGCAATTCTGAAGAAAAATATCTGAAAAAGGGTAATCATGTTCCTTGCGTGTTCGGCTTTTTGACACCGTAGGACACAGTCCTAGGCAAAACAAAGCGGTGGCCTGAAGTCGCCGCGCCTTTCTGGCAAAGGCTAGAGCTTTTAAATAAAAACTATAGCCACCTTGGCTGGTCCGGCCTTCTCCCTCCCCATGAACCTAGTCAGCGGCCCGGATGATTTTCGCGAAGGTAGAAATGTACAACTGCTATTCCTTCTCCCCAAGGGAGAAGGTCAGGATGAGGGGGACGGCGACGCTCATTTCAAATGGTACGGGTATAAAATTTGGATGACTACTTTCCCCTCACCCCGGCCCTCTCCCTTGGGAGAGGGAGAAACGCGCACTGCGTTTCGGCCCTGGAACGCGTCGGGTGGTTCAGGAGTTCAAAGCGCGCAACACCATGGAATAAACGGCCACAGTTTTTCTTGAACTGCTCTAAACGCAAGAGACCAGAGGACGCCAAGGGATGCGAAGAAAAAGCAGAATTGTAAAATACTGCAAAACTAGGACCCTTTTTGAGTCTCGTGCTGGATTCGCTATTCGGGATATAAATGCGGCATTTTGTTGGCGGCACAATTCTGTTTGATGATGTCCGCCGCTGATTTCCAGCCCTTCATGTCGTCTTCAGCGTTGTAACGGCTGGACATGGCAAACACAAATTTTCGGGTGTGCCACAATTCGTCCATCGTGCCACCGGCAAAAAGTGAGGGCCAGAGTTTGCCTTGGTGAAGCAAGTCCCATTGAGCGCGGGTAAAAACCAGAATCGGAATATCCTGATAAGGCGCATTCGTCTGCCACTGCGGATGCCGGAAGGTAATCATTGGTCCGTGTCCCGTTACAATCAATTTGTCTGCGGTCGGCGAATATGTCTCCCCATTCCATTGTTGAATCAGGGCGGAATATCCGCGCCAATTGGCTGGCAGGAAAAACGTGAAATCATTTTGCGCGTTATGATAACGAAGTGGCAGGCGGGATGGGTGATTGGAGGCAGTTGTCGAACAGCCAAATAACCCGCAGCTCAAAGCGAGCGCGAGGCCGAGGAGGAGTTTTGTATTTAGGGTTGGGTCCAATGAAAAATTATTTTTCATCGTCAAATTCCTTCAAATTAAAAATATATTCAGTCGGCGATCCACCAATTAAAGCTTCGCCGGTTTTCTCTTCAGCCGAAAACTCTTCGACCTTAAACTCAGATTTCTCAAGATATTTGTCGCCGACAACAAATTCAAACACGACACATTTTGCCCTCAAGGGTTTTGGAACATCTGGCAGTTCGCCTTCAAATTTTCGCCACTGCACGGATGTTCCAGCAATGAAACCATTTGTGTCGCTGATCACCAAACGACCTAAATAAATCTTATCCACATGCTCAGATTTCTGTTTGTTTTTAGGAATTACAATGACTGTGAACCATACCGCTGAATTATTTGTAAAATTAAGGCGCGCCGTTTTGATTTTTAGGAAGGAATAATTTTTAAGGTTCGCGTGATTGATTTGAGTTACGACCTCATAACCACAGGCGGATTGGGGATTAAATAAGCCGAGCAGGCAGCCGCTCAAAACGAGCGCGAGGCAGAGGAGGAGTTTGGGTTTCATGGCAGTATCAACTCATCTGACACGCAGGGTGACGATTTATTAGAACAAATATCTGCGGTGACGCAATCAAGGAAACCCGCCCAATTGGCACGAGGCCGGATTTTCAATCCAGCGTCTGCTGGCAGCGTTTCGCCGCGATCGTCAGCGCCGGTCACCATGAACAACGCGATTGGCCACAACAAGATAGTGGACACGGGGGTCTTGGAATGCAGGGTAGTGACTTTTGAGGTTGTAAACACAGATATTTTAATTGTTGACAAAATCGGCATGATTAGCCATAGTGGAAAACGGCAGTTGAAACGAGTTGATTGGTGATGGTTGATAGGGGAGCCGAGCCGGCCGAGCGCACCAACCTAGTGCTGGGCCCCGGAATTGTCGATTTGAAGGTTGTTCTTTGACATAGCCGACGAAAGCTGGTGTTA
Source organism: Candidatus Sulfotelmatobacter sp. (assembly GCA_035485115.1). Lineage (GTDB taxonomy): Bacteria > Verrucomicrobiota > Verrucomicrobiia > Limisphaerales > UBA11358 > UBA11358. The sequence continues at coordinate 14,610 of DATHOG010000227.1, forward strand.
CCGGTCTAAAGTCTAAGGTCCAAAGGCCAAGGTCGAAGGCGAACGGTCCGAGCCACACGGTGCGGGGTGGAATGTCGCGAAGCGGCAATCCATCCCGCCCGCCGCCGTTCCGAGCCGTGGGGGCAGCATGGGGTGGCTCGCGGGGAGGCGCGAAGGAGTTGAAGGCCGGGGATGGGCGGTTCAGGAACATTAAAATTACGAAACGAACCACTACTGTCCGGTTAACGTCGGTTAAAAAATAATTTATGCAGATTTCCACACAAATCCGCAGGTTTAAAGTGCGAGCCGATTTCAAATCGATCACACCTTCGGCCAGCGGTTTCACCTTTATTT
>DATHOG010000228.1:0-2815 GCA_035485115.1 Candidatus Sulfotelmatobacter sp.
CCGCGCGCATTTGCGCCGGGTCCGGACGCGGCGTGGTATCGATCCGGCAAAGCTCGACCAACAGATTTTTGATGTAATCTTGAAACCCGGCGGCGCGGGCCCGGGCCGGAATCTGCCGCGCCACCGCCGCCGGAGCAGTGATGGCCTTAATTTTTTTGATTTTTGATTTTGAACTCACAACGCGTCATGCACAAGCTATGCGAACGGATGAAGCCGAGTCAATTTTCCAAAACACAACCGCCGCCCATGAGTTCGCGGACGAGTACTTTTTCACTGCCGCGGCGTGATTTTCTGAAGCTGGCCGGCGCGGGTGCGGCGGCCATGGCCTTGCCGGGTTCCACGTTCGCCGGCCTGTTCGAAAATTCAACCGCGCCCGGGTTCGACACCAAAGCACTCGCCGGGACACATGATTTGTCCTCGCTGCCATTTTGGGGACCGTATTCCAAAAAGCATTTCGGCATCTCGCACATTCCCGACCTGCAACGCGGGCTGTGCTTCGACTGGAGCCTCTTCCCCTTGCTGACGAAGGGTCCGAACAAACTGCCCGGCGTGATGGATCCATCCGGGGTCCATCCATGGGAGGCGGCTTCGGACGTCGAGTATTATTCGCTGCGGTTGGAACTCATCTGGAAGGACCAATTCTATTGCGACCTTTCCTTTTCCAAATCGCCGGATGACAGCCGGCTCGTCCGCTTGGAACTGGTCAATCAAACTGCGGACCCGCAGGAAGTCACGCTGAACTGCCTGACGCAACTCGTCTTCCCGCCGATCAAGGAACTTACCGCCGAACCCATCCGCCTGTGCAACGTGGAACTGCCGGCGGATGCGGTCTGGATCCATGCGCTTGATTATGACGACCTTCAATTTGCGAAGTCGCGCGCCACGGACAATCTCGGTACCGACGGCAAATGGCGCGGTGAAGAGCGCCGCCACAATTCCGTCGGCGGGTCGGTCGTCGCGGAAAATTTTGGAAAGGATGCGGGCGACACCCTGGTTTACCGCGTAAACCTGAAAAAGGATTTTGCGGATGCGGTTCTGACGTGGCGGTTCCACGCGGACAAGGATACGACCGTGGTTTTTCAAATGACCGGGACAGTCAAACAGGAAATCACCTTTACCGGCAACGGGAAATTTAAAACCATGACGGTTCCAGTCGGAAAACTGACCGCCGGCGAACACGAATTTCGTTTTGCTTCCCTCGGCGGTGCGCCGATTGCCCTAAACGGTTTTGCCGTGACGGAATCCGCGCAGACCGGCGAACTGCGATTTGTCGAGGCACCATGGCACCCGATTCCTGAAATCGAAACGCCTGCGAACGGCCTCGTCCTGAAATATCAGGATGTCTCCGATTATTACGGCTTCGCCTTGGGCATGCCGCTGGCCGGGAATCGCACTTTGAAGTGGCACGACCTGGATGCGACTTTAGCGACAGAACCGGGGCCAAATACCAAGGCCCGGATTTTCGGCGACGCCAAACGCGGACGTACAGGCGATCCAGACTCGCTATTTGTTCATGCCTCAACCAAACCTTTTACGGTCGCCCCCAATTCCCGACAGGTGATCTATGGTCTGGTCGCTAAAGGAATCCAGTCGGAAGTTCACCACAAACTCGATGACTTCAATGCTTCAACCCCTCAACAATCTGAAGCTCTCTATCTTTCTGCGCGTCAAAATGCCTTTCGTCCAGTTTCGACCCCGGCCGGCAAAACGGACGTCTTGAGCCAGCAATTGATGGCGGCGGTGACGTTGACCAATCTGGTTTATCCGGTGTACACGCAGCGCAAATACATCCGGCACTATTCCCCGGGCCGAAGCTGGGACTGCCTTTATACCTGGGACGCGGGTTTTATCGGCCTTGGCCTGCTCGAACTGGATGTCCGCCAGGCCATGGAAATCCTGAACACCTATTTGACCGCTCCCGGCGCGCAATCGGCGTTCATCCACCATGGTTCGCCGGTGCCGGTGCAGCTCTACCAATTTCACGAGCTCTGGAATCGCACCCAATCGCGCGAACTGTTGGCCTATTTTTATCCGCGCCTCCAGCAATACCACCGTTTTCTCATGGGACGCCTGGGCAGTTCCACAACGCGACGGCGCCAAGACGGCCTGATTTGCACGTGGGATTATTTTTATAACAGCGGGGGCTGGGACGATTATGCCCCGCAGAAATATGTCCACGCGAAGAAATTGGAGTCCACCGTCACGCCGGTGATCAATTCAGCCCAGGCGATCCGCTGCGCGAAGATGTTGCGCCTCGCCACCGCCGCGCTCGGTAACACTGAAGATTTTGCGGAATATGAGGGCGACATTTCCAGCCTGTCCGCCGCGCTTCAAAAATATTCCTGGGACGAAGCCTCCGGCTATTTCGGCTATGTGACCCACGACGCACAGGGCGCGCCAGCCGGTATTCTGAGGACTGATGACGGCGTGAATTTCAACATGGGTCTGGACGGAATTTATCCGCTCATCGCCGGCATCTGTACGCCCGCACAGGAGGATAAAATATTGGAACGGCTGTTTTCGACCAAACATCTCTGGATGGACATCGGAATCACCACTGTGGATCAATCCGCACCCTATTTCATTCCCGATGGTTATTGGAACGGCAGCGTCTGGCTGGCGCATCAGTGGTTTGTCTGGAAGACGATGCTCGATCTCGGTCGCGCGGACCTGGCCGCCAAAATTGCCCAGACCGGATTGAAAGTCTGGCAGCAGGTGACGGATGATACTTACGATTGCATGGAGCATTTTACGCCCAAGCCACCCATCGGCGCGGGCTGGCATCAATTCAGCAGCCTGTCATCACCGGCGCTGT
>DATHOG010000229.1:0-52836 GCA_035485115.1 Candidatus Sulfotelmatobacter sp.
ACTTCGCGGGCCACGCGTGTGACCTCACCGGCGAACGCGTTGAGTTGGTCGACCATGGTGTTGATGGTGTCTTTGAGCTCGAGAATTTCGCCTTTCACGTCCACCGTGATCTTCTTGGAAAGGTCGCCATTGGCCACGGCAATCGTCACATCCGCGATGTTGCGCACCTGGTCGGTCAAGTTGGCCGCCATCAGGTTGACGTTGTCGGTCAAGTCTTTCCATGTCCCGGCGACACCGCGCACTTCCGCCTGGCCGCCGAGCTTGCCTTCGGTGCCGACTTCGCGGGCGACGCGCGTCACTTCCGCCGCGAACCCGTTGAGCTGGTCCACCATCGTATTGATGGTGTTTTTCAAGTCGAGAATTTCGCCCTTCACGTCCACCGTGATCTTGCGGGACAAGTCACCGCGCGCCACGGCGGTGGTCACATCCGCGATGTTGCGGACCTGGCCGGTGAGGTTGGAGGCCATGGAGTTGACGTTGTCCGTCAAATCCTTCCAGGTGCCGGCCACGCCGCGCACCTGGGCCTGGCCACCGAGTTTGCCTTCAGTGCCGACTTCGCGCGCCACGCGGGTCACTTCGGAGGCGAACCCGTTCAACTGGTCCACCATCGTGTTGATGGTGTTTTTCAACTGGAGAATTTCACCCTTCACGTCCACGGTGATCTTACGGGACAAGTCGCCACGCGCCACGGCGGTCGCGACTTCGGCGATGTTACGGACCTGCGAGGTCAGGTTGGAAGCCATGGAATTGACGTTGTCCGTGAGGTCTTTCCACGTACCACCGACGCCGCGCACTTCGGCCTGGCCGCCGAGGTTGCCTTCGGTGCCGACTTCACGGGCCACACGGGTCACTTCGGAGGCGAAGGCGTTGAGCTGGTCCACCATCACGTTGATGGTGTCCTTGAGTTCAAGGATTTCGCCGCGCACGTCCACGGTGATCTTGCGGGACAAGTCGCCGCGGGCCACGGCGGTGGTCACCTGGGCGATGTTGCGGACCTGGGCCGTCAAGTTGGTGGCCATGGCGTTGACCGAGTCGGTCAAATCTTTCCACGTGCCGGCCACGCCGGGCACTTCCGCCTGGCCGCCCAAAATGCCTTCGGTGCCGACCTCGCGCGCGACGCGCGTCACTTCCGCCGCGAAACCATTCAGCTGGTCCACCATCGTATTGATGGTGTTTTTCAACTCCAAGATTTCGCCGCGCACGTCCACGGTGATCTTGCGTGAAAGGTCGCCTTTGGCCACGGCGGTGGTCACGTCGGCGATGTTGCGGACCTGCGACGTCAGGTTGTTGGCCATCAAGTTGACGTTGTCCGTCAAATCCTTCCACGTACCGCCGACGCCGGGCACGAGCGCCTGACCGCCGAGCTTGCCTTCGGTGCCGACTTCGCGCGCGACACGCGTCACTTCGGAGGCGAAACCGTTCAATTGGTCCACCATGACGTTGAACGTGTCCTTGAGTTCCAAAATTTCACCCTTCACGTCCACGGTGATTTTACGGGACAAGTCACCGCGGGCCACGGCGGTGGTGACGTCGGCGATGTTGCGGACCTGGGCCGTGAGGTTGTTCGCCATCAGGTTGACGTTGTCCGTCAAATCTTTCCAGGTGCCGGCGACACCGGGCACGAGCGCCTGGCCGCCGAGCTTGCCTTCGGTACCGACCTCGCGCGCCACGCGCGTCACTTCGGAGGCGAAGGAGCGAAGCTGGTCCACCATGACGTTGATGGCTTCCTTGAGCTGGAGGATTTCACCGCGCACGTCCACGGTGATCTTTTTGGACAAGTCACCGTTGGCCACGGCGATGGTCACCTCGGCGATGTTGCGGACCTGGTCGGTGAGATTGCCGGCCATCTGGTTGACGGATTCGGTCAATTCGCGCCACACACCGGAAACGCGACGTACCTGCGCCTGGCCGCCGAGTTTGCCTTCGGTGCCGACTTCGCGCGCCACACGGATCACTTCCACGGAAAAACCGCCGAGCTGTTCCACCATGCCGTTGACCAGCTTGGCGGTGCGAAGATATTCGCCTTGCAGCGGGCGTCCATTGACCTCAAGGGGCACGGATTGCGTCAGGTCGCCCTTGGCCACGGCCCCGATGACACGGCCCATTTCCACCGTGGGTTGAGAAAGATCGTCCACGAGAGAATTGACCGCCTCGATCGTTTCCGCCCAGCCCCCGACGGAATCGCCCATGGGCAGGCGTTCATTGATGTTGCCTTTTCTTCCGACCTTGGTGTGCAGGCGGGACAGACCCTTGCCGTAGCGTTCCATGCGCCCCACGACTTCATTGAACGCGTCGGCAACCTTGCCATCAAGCCCCGTCAAATCATCCGGCAACCGCACGGAAAAATCCCCGCTCTTCAACGCCGTCAGCTTGGACAGCAATTGCCGTTTGAAAAAATCTTCGTCATGGGAGCTCCCATTTCCGTTGGTTCCGTTTTTACGGGGATTGAGCAACGCGGTTTTCATGGCTTGTGATTTAGGCACCTTTTTTGTCAATTGCGAAGCGACTGAAATCATCCGGTTATTTCAGTTCGAAGGCGCAGTTTTACTTTTTAATGCTTCGTTTATTAAAAAAATCTGATCTCTAACGCGCCCTGCGAATCTAATTGCAAACTAAAATGTTTCCCTCAAAAGGCAACTTCTTTTAGATTGAAAATTAATAATATTTACCAATAAAACCGGCCTAAATATCAAGTTTTGGCATAAATTTTTTTTATCCAAAATTGAATGCAAAACCAGTCTATTTTTATTGCATTCTGCCTGAAACAAGAAGGATCATCCTGCATTTTGCAATATGCCCCCAAATACAAATTTTTGAGCGTTGCGGCGGTGGCGCTCAAAGCGCCAAAAGGGGGGGAAGCGGTTCTGGAAAATTAACTTGGTGCTCTGATCAAGGCACGGTCTATTTAGCCGGCAAAGTGAAGAAAAAGCGAGGGCCGGACAGGTTCAATTCATAACCGCATTGGCCGTCTTGCAATTCCACCAGGCGTTGCACGACCGACAAGCCCAGTCCGCGGGTGCTGTCCGCCTGGCTCAAGGAATCAAAGGGTTGAAACAGTTTCGCGCGCCATTGGACGGGAACCCCCGGACCATTATCGTTGATCCAAAAACGGTGCCCGTTTTTTTCCGCGAGCCACCCCAGGTGGATTTGGGGGCCGCCGTGTTGGAGGGCGTTTACAATAAAATTCCACCAGGTATAGGCGATCCATCCGGGGACGCCTTCGACTTGCGGCCAGGTCTGGGGTGATTTGACACAGGCCTGTTTTTTTAGGATGCGCGCTTCCAGTTCCTGACGTACCTCATCGACAATCTCGCCCATGTTGAACTGATTTTTTGAGGGCGGACGAACGGATGCCTTGGCGACAAAACTGATATTTTTGATGAGCCGCTGCAGTTCCTCCACGGAATTAAAAAGGGGATCGGTCAAGGCAACCGAAGAAGGTTCCTTTTCATGCAGAACTTCCCGCAGCAATTCTCCTGAATTGAGAATGCTTCCCAACGGGGTCCGCAAATCGTGGCTGATGCGGCTGGCAATGGTCAACAGGTCGCCACGCAAGCGGGCATTTTCCCGCAAAAGCCGGTCGTGTTCCGAAGTAGTTTTGTCGGTGTTTAAAGACATCATTCGAGGCCCATTTTTTTTCGTTTGCGATAGAGGGTGGCCTGGTCGATGCCGAGGATTTCTGCGGCTTCAGACAGGCTGGGGGTCCGGTCCAGGATTTTCCGCATGTGCGCTTCTTCCAGTTTATCGAGCGAGATCAGGGAGCCGATCTGGGGGGTGTTTTCGGCGGTGGCGGGCGCGGCAGGACCCTGGCCGCGCAATTCGGCCGGGAAATCCTCCGGCTGGAGCTTGTCGCCACGCGCCATGATCACCGCGCGTTCGATTGCGTTGCGAAGTTCGCGGAGATTGCCCGGCCATGAATACGCCTGGAGACAGGCGACCGCCTGCGGCGAAAGTCCGTCCAGTTTGCGGCTGCATTGATCAGAAAAGAATTTTTCGTAGTGCTCGGCAAAGCGGATCAAATCACCATCGCGCTGACGCAGCGGCGGCATCTCCACGGCGATGACATTCAAACGGAAGTACAGATCTTCGCGGAACAGTCCTTCCGCCACCCGTTTTTTCAGGTCGCGATTGGTGGCGGCGATGACCCGGAGGTTGGCCGTGCGCGTGACGTTTTCGCCCAGCCGCTCGTATTCACGTTCCTGCAGGAGGCGCAACAGCTTCGGCTGGATTTCCATGGGCAGATCACCGATCTCATCCAAAAAGAGCGTTCCGCCTTCGGCCGCCTTGACCTTGCCCCAATGGTCCTTGATGGCGCCGGTGAATGAGCCTTTGACGTGGCCGAACAGCTCGCTTTCCAGCAATTCCTTCGAGAGACTCGGGCAGCTCACGGTGACAAAGGGCTTGTCCGCGAGGTGGCTTTTCTGATGGACCGCGCGAGCGACAACGCTTTTGCCGGTGCCGGTCTCGCCAAAGACCAGGATGGAAGCCGGCGTTCTGGCGGCACGGATCAAGGTGTCCATCACGCTTTGCATGATGGGGGTGGTGAAATCAAAGATCGGCTCCAGGCTTTGCGACTTGGTTTCGGTAACCTGCTCCTCCAATGCCTCGATCCGCTGGCTCATCTGGCGCAGCCGTTGCAACCGTGAGAGGACGGTCAAAAATTGTTCGCGTTCAAACGGCTTTTCCAGAAAGTCCACCGCGCCGCGCCGCATGGCTTCGACCGCCACCTTCACGCTGCCCTGGGCGGTGAACATGACCACGGGCATCTGCGGATTCTGCTTCAGGATTTCGCTCTGCACTTCCAGGCCATTTTCCTGGCCCAGATTGTAATCCAGCAGGACGGCATCCCATTTGTCCTCCTTGAGCCAGGACAGGGCCAGCTGGCCGGTGGGCACGCCTTCAGCGTAGTGGCCGGCCTCCTCGATAAGGAAACAGGTGGCATCGCGAAATGTCTTGTCGTCGTCAATAACTAAAAAGTCCATAAATAAATCAAGTTTGAGCCGGCGCCAAACGTGGCAACCGGATGGTGAATGTGGCCCCGGCCCCGACCGCGCTATCAACCAGCAGTTCGCCGTTCATGGCCTTAACCAGCTTGAGAACGATGCTCAAGCCCAGGCCGGTGGACGGCTCGCCGCCGGTCGGGCGCGCGGAAAGGCGCCCATAACGGCGAAACATTTTTTCCTTGTCCTCGGTGTTGAATCCCGGCCCCTCATCTTTGACGATACATTCGACCTGTTTATCGGTCGCCCGCACCGTAAAAAAAACCCTCCGATCCGGCGGCGAAAATTTCACGGCGTTGGAGATCAAATTATCCAGCACCTGGCTCAGCGCCGAGGCGTCCGCGTGGATGATGACGGCTTCCGCTGGAAGATCGGTATGAAGCTCCAGTTTTTTGCGCCGTGCCGCTTCCTGATATGGCCGGACAACCGTGCCGCCTATTTTCACCACATCGATCGGTTCGGACCGAAGGGCGAAGCCATAATCCGTTGCGGCATTCGCCAGGAACTCCTTGACGAAGGCCAGCAATTGCTCGCTGGAGCGAAGAATGTTTTCCGACAATTGGGTGGCTTTTCCATCATGAAACGTCTGGAGCTGGCGGTGAAGCAAGGCCGCGCTCATGCTGATGCCGCCGATGTGGTTCTTCAGGTCATGGGTGAGGATGCCGATCAATTCATCCTTGTCCTCGGCGATTTGCGCCAGCCGGTCGTGGGCGGATTTCAGCGCCAATTGCGTCCGCACGCGGGAAATCAGCTCGGCCTGGTTGAACGGCTTGGTGATATAATCGATACCGCCGGCATTGAGGGCGCGGACGATGAGTTCCTTGTCATCCGCGGCGGAAAGAAAGATGACCGGGATGTCCTTCGTCTCCGGATTTGATTTCAACTGAGTGCAGACATCGACGCCATTCATTTCCGGCATCAACAGGTCCAGCAGGATCAAGTCGGGCTTTCGCAGGGCGACGCGTTTCAACGCGGTCATGCCGTCGGCGGCGGGAATGATTTCGTGCCCTAGTTTGCCAAGAATGGAACCAACAATTTGAACGTTGGCCGGCTGGTCATCCACGACCAGGATGCGGGCGAAAACCGTCGCATCGCGGCCTTTTGATGCGACCTGCGCCAACGCGCCCGCCGACGTAGTTGGTCGCGTTTTTGCTTCGGCACTGGTTTGTGGGGTGGCGCTCATGCGTGTGAATCCTGTTCGAGTTGCTCGACCAACACGGAAAATTCACCCAGATGTTTCTCCAGGTCGGTTACCGCGTAGTTTTCTGCATCATCAGATAATTTTTTGGCGTAATCAACCAGGGCCTGACAATTCCAGCGCCGGCCCAATTCCGTCAATTCATTTGCAAAGATCTTGCTCTCGTTGATGGCCACACTGTCACGGATGGACGGCCACGGATCAATGATCAAGCCGCGCAGCCGGGTGCCAAGCTCCCGGGGAACCGGCTTGGCACGGGGCGTTTCCGCATCAACAGCACCATCGGCCTTCGGAGCGGATTCGGCATGGACATGGCCCGGCAGGAATTCGGATAATTCATCAAATAATTGCTGCCTGGTAAAAGGTTTGCGGATATAGCCGCTAAAATGTTCCTTTAGCGCAGCTTCCTCATCCAAGAGAGCGGAAGCGGTCACGGCGATGCCGGGAACCAATTCCAGCCCGATGCATTTACGGATCGCCGTCATGGCGTCGTGACCGCTCATTCCCGGCATGCGGATATCCATGAGGATGACATCGGGTTTTAGTTCGATTGCTCTTTTAATGGCCTCTTCACCGCTGTAACAAATGGATAATCGATGGTGGCTGTCAGCGAACATGCCCGCGATCAGATCGCAATTGGTTTTGTTGTCGTCCACGACCAGCAGGGTGGCGGGCTGCAGATCGTTGAAATTAATTTCGGCAGAAGGTCGTGATTTATCGGAGGCGGGCAACCGCGCCGAGATGGGTATCTTGGGAAAACGCAGATGGAATGCCGAACCCTGGTCCATCACGCTGGCGACCGTCACCGATCCTCCCATGGCTTCGGTAAGACGTTTGACAATGGAAAGACCCAGTCCAGTCCCTTGTTTTTCCTTTTCCAGATACGCGCCGGATTGGGCAAACGGTTTGAAAATGGTATCCAGTTTGTCCTGAGGAATGCCGACACCGGTATCCTGTACCTCAATGATAAGCAGAATATGACTTCCCGGCAGTTCTTTCTCCCATGAGAGCCGGATATCGACGCTGCCCTTGTCCGTGAACTTAACAGCGTTGCCGACGAGGTTTACCAGGATTTGGCGGAGACGGAGGCGATCGATCAAAATGGCATGGGGCAGGTCGTTGGCGACGTGGCATTCCAATTTGACATTTTTTTTCGCGGCATGCTCGGAAAACAAGGTGCGGATAAAATCGCAGATTTCACCCAGGTCCGTCGGTTCAGGATGCAAATCCATCACGCCGGCCTCGATCTTGGACATATCAAGGATGTCGTTGATCAGTTGCAACAGGGAGTCGGCGCTGGAGCGGATGGACTGCAGGTATTGCCGGTGCCGGGGTGATTGAAGTTCGCCGCCGAGCAGTTCGCTGAACCCGAGGATGGCATTCATCGGCGTGCGGATTTCGTGGCTCATATTGGCGAGAAAGACGGTTTTTTCCTTGTTACTGTGTTCGGCTTTTAGTTTGGCCTCGATCAATTCACGTTCACGGGCCAGATGCTTGATGGCCACATAGGAAAGCCACAGGGCGAGCAGACCCGCGCCGATCCCGAAAAAGCCGGCGACCAGCGTGGCGAGATTGGCGTGATAAACGCGGTCAAAGATTTCGTCGCGCATGAATTGCTGCTGGTCAGCGTATAATTTGTCCTGGCGGTCGACTTCATCACGGACCTTGTCCATGAGATCCTTGCCCACACTCATTTGTGTGGTGTTATCCAGGCTTTGTTCCCGGCTGGCATTGGCTCCTTGAAGCCAGTTCATCAGCCGTTCGGAATCCTCATGGATTTCGCTGATATGATTCATTTCGACCGGGTTATCGTGGACCAATTGCGCCAGCCGATCAAAATGAACCGGCAGGTTGGTCAACGCCTCGTTGTAGGGCTGGAGAAACTTTTGATCCCCGGTGATGATATAGCCGCGCTGGCCGGTTTCAGCATCCAGCAGGGATTTGAAGATTTCCATCAACTCCTGCCGGCTCATGGTGATTTGGCGGCCGTGCATCATGCGCCGGTCGAGTTGTGACCATGAAACGACGGCCAGAACCACGCTGCCGATGGAGAACGTCAGCCACGCGACCACCACCAACCTATAGAATTGATTTGCTGTCTGCGGTTTCATGTTACCCACTTTTAATTCCCGGTTTACGGTCGTTTCCAAGCCAGGCTGACTCTACGGTTTTTCAGATTGCCTGTCGAGCGGCGCGACCGGAACTGGTTAACGGCGGTCCGATCGGATGGCCGTCCACAAATCAACTCCTGCCCGGACACCGCTGAAAAGACGCGAAAACCAGGAGGTCTCTTTACTGCTGGGCGCTTCTTTATCCGGGCCGGAAATCCCGCTAAAAAAATCGGCAACCGACGGACCGAGGGAACTTACCGTGGACGCAAGGGAACCCAGCGCGCTAATCTGACCGGCCACATGGTGGACCCGTACCATCACCGTTTGAAGGTCATGGTCGAGGTGGGCACGGTTTAGTTCACTCTCCACGATCAGCAGTTGCTTGCGCATCTCCAAGGCGGTCAGGCCATTCGTTTTTCCAGACATTCGCGGTCCTTTCTCAATTGATCAATTGTCGCCGAAAGCGTTTGCCAATCCCGCTGCATGCTTATCAGCCGGGCACAGAACAATAAAGCGGCTATGACGTACACCACCATCAGGACAAGCAAGGCGATGACAGGCGAGTGATCCCAAAACGCCACGGCAACGAGCATGGTGAGGGTGACGCCTGTTAACAGCCCGAAGACCGCCGCGGCCAGGCCCAGCCACAAGGCCTTCAAAAACCGGTCCCGTTCCTCCTGTGCCTCGACGAGCAGCAGTTGAAACCGGTTCTCGCAGATGATAAAAACCCGGTGCGCCAACCGCTTCAAATCATCTCCCGGACCGGGTTCGCTGGCTGGAGTTGGCGTTTCCATCTTTTAATTATTGACGGCGCCGGCTGATCAAAAATCCGATCAAAGCGCCCACGCCAAAGGCGATGCCGATGGATTTGTAAGGGTTTGCACGGATTGCCTGATCGGTGGCCTTGGCCTTGGCCACGGCCGTTTCCTGGACGGTTTGCCAGGCTTCCTTGGCCCGCTCCACGGCCGCTGCGAGCCGCTTGCGTGCTTCCACGACCTTTTCCTCCGCCACATGGGAGGTGGCGGACATCAGTTCCTTGGCATCTTCAACGAGACTTTCAACCGATTCGGTAGCTTCATGAGCAGTATGGTGTTTTTTCATAATTTTAATTTTAAATTGTCTGACATTTTAAGGTTTGTTTCCCTGGATCAGCCGCACCAAAATCATGATGATAGCGACTACCAGCAGAATATGGATGAATCCACCCATCGTGTAGGACGATACCAATCCCAGCAACCAGGCAATGATCAGGATGAGGGCGATGGTATACAGCATATATTTGTTGGGTGTTCAATCGTTGAGACCCCAACCACGTTGTTGGTCATTTTGATGGTGGAGAACCGCTTCAGATGAAGCCGGTTCATCCTCAAACCCGCAAAGAACGGGCGCCATCCAGGAATTATCCGTCGCCGGATTGTCGGGCGTATGGGAAAGAAAATCTACGTGGCAGTGGGTGGCGAGTTGCCGGAGATAACGCTCCGACGGCAAAACTCCGGCTTGGGGACCGGCTTTCTTGCCCAAAATCGCCACGAGTGCCGTCGCTCCTTTTTTCCGGGGCAGTACGCTTTCAATCCAACTGCGGACGGAAGCCGGAAGTTCGGTGCAATTCTCGGTCGAAATGATGATCATGTCCGCATCGATCGATTCGGCAACCGCCTGCTCGTTTAATTGCGGATTCTGCAACCATTCAAACCGCCAGACATGGCTGCAAATCTCCCAAGGGTTGATGTCAATCCCAAGCTTGCCTTCCAGTTGGGTGGCAAGATTTTGGAGCACATTTGCGGCCTGCAGCCCGGCGGTCGTGCTTTCGTGCACGATGACGACTTTTATAGGTGAATCAAAATTGTCCATAAGTTTTGGTGTTTCAGGGTTTTTTTGCCTGGTTGATATGTGCTTCCAAAAGCCAGAGTTGCAGGTCAAGGGTGCGTAAAACATCCACCAGCAAGTCGGTGGTGCCAAAATCATCAAGGCTATCCATTTTTTTGACCGACGCGCGGATGTGTCCGCTGGAGGTGGCGTGAACATCGGCCAGTTCTTCAATCCAATCGCGCATTCCGCTGATGGAAGCCGGTTCTTCAGTTTTCTTCAGCCGTGAATGCTTCGCGCTTTCCCGGAGCGAGCCTTCGACTATGCCGCCCAAGGCGGTGGCACGCTCCGCAGCCAGATCGATGTGCCCCATAATCCTGTCAGCAAATTCATCCAGCAATTTGTGCAACCCGATAAAGGTCGTCCCACGCACGTTCCAGTGCGCTTGCTTGATCCGGGCGAACAAGTCAAACAACTCCGCCACGGCATCATTCAGCACACCAACGGCCTCTTTGCGAACGTGAGGTGGGAGTGTGTTGCGGGTCTTATTCATCTTAATCTTAATAATGCGTTGTTCTAAAATTCTTTAGCCGAATTCATGCCGCAATTACGTAACTAATGCTTTAGCCGTAAAATCAGTGTTCAAACCAGTGTTCAGGTGCAAAACGGTCGGACTCGGCATTGAAGGTGATGCAAATTGCACCAAACCAAAATCCAGCTGATTGCAATTTGCATGGCCGAAAGAGATTTGTAGCTGCAATTCGAAACAAGGAACTTTTGAACCCTTAAAATCTCAACTTCGGAAACAAATTACCGCTCGCTATTTTAGCGGCACGTTCCTTGCAGGAGAAATCTTATGGCGCAAGGTGGCGGATAAGAAAGACGAGTCGCCCTATTATGAAAACAACTAAATTCAAGGCCAATTGGAACATCGTCAAAGGACTATTCAAGCAATGGATTGGCCACCTGACCCATGATGATATGCAATTCATAGAAGGCAAAGAGAATGAATTGATTGGCCGTATCCAGAAACGCAGCCGACAGAATAATAAGAGGGGTTCTAAAAGGGGCGCAACTGGATGTCGCTCCTGCGGACGGTAATTAAATTCAATTAACGGCCAATTAAACATATTATTTCCATGAATTCCAACATTGGTCCGGAGGGATTGCCCCGGACGGGCGGCATAGAAGTTGAATTTATTTCCACGGAACCGCTCGCCATTGATATCAAATGCGGGTCCATAACCGCACCTCCAACTTTGCCGATGGTCAAAACCTTTGACTCCAATTTAGAATTTAAGGTCGAATCTCCTTCCAGTTGGGATGCCGCTTCTGCTTTCAAAAATTTTCTGGCAAAACTTAAACTTAGCCAGGAATACTGAATAAAATCGAACTGTCGGTAAGTGTATTTGCAAACTGCAAGCGGCTTCAAAATTGGCACTGCGAATTGCACCGGTTCGCTTTCATTTCAAGATTCTTTCGCTCTCTATCATAATGGCTTTCTTTAAGCTTCAAAAAATCCATCGAATAAACGAAAGGCTACTATGAATATGGCGATGTTTAGGCGGATTATTACTTTAACAATTGGTCTGGCGGGCTTTTTCCTCTTGGGAATGAAGGATGCCCGGGCAAGCTTGGAAGTATCCGCCGGGGTTCAAATTAATGCTGCCTCCGATTTTTATGATCCACTTGCTGCCAATGGCGCCTGGGTGGATGTGGGCGCATATGGACACTGCTGGTATCCGGGGCACGTGGCGGCGGATTGGCGGCCATATTGTGACGGCTCCTGGGTCTGGACTGATTGCGGTTGGTATTGGCAAAGCGATGAGCCCTGGTCGTGGGCCTGTTACCATTATGGATCCTGGGCTTTTGATTCGAGTATCGGGTGGATATGGATTCCGGGTACCGAATGGGCGCCGGCCTGGGTTTATTGGCGGGAAGGCGGCGGTCACATCGGATGGGCGCCCTGCGGCCCGCATGGGGCACCGGCGGATACTTCGTTCGTCTTTGTCGATGAAAACCACTTTCAAGGGCGGCACCGTCCTTCCGATGTGATTGTAAACAATACGACCATCATTAACAGCACTACCGTGGTCAATGCCAGGAATAACCATGAAAGCCGCACCATCGATGGCCGGCAACAGACTGTCGTGGTCAATAACGGGCCGGACATAAGCAACATCGAAAAAGCGTCCGGCAAAAAGATTGAAGCGCAACCCATCGGGCAGGCTGCCAGTCACGCGGTTACACCGCGAACGATCAATCACAACGCTGAGACGCCCGTGGAAAATAGGCCGGCAAATCAGACCGCGCCTATAAACCACGATTCACCCGTGGCTTTGCCGGAACACAAGACTCCGGGAGTTCCGGAACTTCCGAATCAACCCTCACCGCCCGAAAAAAACTTCCCGGATGAAAAACGAGAAGTGAATCCACCGCAATCTCCGTCGGTGCCCGAAATTCCCTTGAAGCCACAACCACAGCCGGTGCCCGAACCAAAGCAAGAGCTCGTGCCACCGCCGCAGGTTCCTCACGAGGTGCCGCATGAGGCTCCGCCTGCGCATGAAGTTGTCCCGCCACACGAACCGCCGCACGAGACGCAGCCGGTTCATCCACCTGCTCCGGAACACAAGGACAAGGACAAGGAGCAACCGGAATAAGATTAAGATCACGAATTGTAGTACAGTCAACGAATCCAGTGTCGCTCCCGATACACATATTGCTGGTTGAAGATTCGCCCAACGATGCGGAAATCTTGATGGCAGAAGTGAAGCGCGCCGGCTTTGCCCCAAATTGGAAACGGGTGGAAACGGAACGGGATTTCCTGGCGGAATTGGAACGGTTGCCGGACATCGTCTTGTCGGATTATTCCATGCCGGGTTTTTCCGGGTTGCGGGCATTGGAACTTCTGCGGGAACGGAAACGGGACATTCCTTTCATTCTCATCTCCGGCACAATGGGGGAAGACATGGCGGTGGAAGCCATGAAACGCGGCGCATCGGATTATCTGCTCAAAGACCGGCTGGCCAGGCTGGGTGATGCGGTGAAGCGCAGCCTGGATGCGGCGCGCGAAGCCGCTGAACGCAGAGAGCTTGAAATCCGTTACCGTAGATTGTTTGAAACCGCGCAGGACGGCATTTTGATTCTCGATGCCGGGAACGGGCAGATCACGGATGTGAATCCTTATCTTGTCGAGATGCTGGGTTTTTCCCGTGATGAAATCATCGGCAAGACCGTTGCCGACATCAGCCCGGACAAGGATATTGAATCCAATCGCGCGATGTTGGAGCGGCTGCGCAAAAGTCGTTATGTTCGTTATGACAATCTGCCATTGGAAACAAAGGCCGGACATCATCTGGCCGTGGAATTTGTCTGCAATGTCTATCAGGCCGGCGGCGGTGATGTGATCCAATGCAACGTCCGCGACATGGCAGAGCGTAAACAGGCCGAGGAGAAACGCGAGCAACTCAATAACAAACTCCAGGTGCTCTCCCGCCAGCTCGTTGAGGCACAGGAATCCGAACGCCGGTTTATTGCGCGCGAGTTACATGATGAAATCGGGCAGTCGCTCACGGTCGCGCAGCTCAATTTGCAGGCCACCTTGCAATCGCCGGTTATTAACGGCCTGGCACCCCGACTGAAAGAGAGCCTGGATGCCATCAACCAGGTATTGCAACAGGTACAGGACATCTCCTTGAATTTGCGTCCAACTATTCTTGACGATCTCGGATTGGAACCCGCCTTGAAATGGCTGGCCAGACGGCAGGCATCCTCGGCCGGATTACGAGCCAGAACCCAGGTGGAACCGTTGCCGTATCGGTTGGATCCGGTCGTTGAGACTGAATGTTTCCGGGTGGCCCAGGAAGCGCTGACGAATGTGATACGACATGCCCATGCCACCGCGGTGGCGATCAAATTGCGTGAAGAAAATGGCTGGCTCCATCTGCGGGTGCGCGACAACGGTAAAGGATTTGATGTGACCGCAGTCTGGAAACAGGCGATGGGGGGCAGCAGCCTGGGGCTGTTGAGCATGGAAGAACGCGCGATACTCGCAGGCGGGGGATTGGAATATAAATCAGCACCCGGCAAAGGTGCTGAAACACATGCCTGGTTTCCTTTGAAATGGCGGGCACCCGAAATGCATGCTTAATCCCGCCAAAGTTGCAAAGATTGTGTTGGCAGACGACCATCCGTTGGTCCGTGCCGGCATCCGTGCCGAGCTGGAAAAGCTTCCGCGGGCAAAGGTGGTTGCCGAGGCCGGTGATGGTCGGGAAACCTTGAAAATGGTGAAAGCCCATCAGCCGGATGTGGTTTTTATTGATATCTCCATGCCGGGACTGAATGGTTTGGAAGCCCTGTCCCGGATCACCAGGGAGTTTCCTGACGTGCGGGTTGTCGTCTTGTCCATGCATGACAATGAAGAATATGTCTGGCGGGCATTGAAGGCCGGTGCCGCCGGCTATTTGCTTAAGCGCGCGGCCACCACGGAATTGCAGGCAGCCCTGGAACAAGTGATGAGTGGAAAAATTTATCTGAGCCGGGATATTGCCGCCCAGTCCGCCAAACAAATTCCATCTTCAGGCAACATCCCCCGGCGTAATCCATTGGAGGGTTTGACGGGACGTCAGCGCGAGATTCTTCAACTTATCGGTGAAGGTCGGAATACCAAGGAGATCGCGCAGATATTGAAGGTCAGTCCAAAAACCATTGAATATCATAGGATGCAATTGATGAACAGGCTGGATGTCCATGACATTCCCAACCTCGTACGGCTGGCTCTTAAAAACGGGTTGGTTGCGGAAGAATATTGATGCAACTTGCATATTTTATTTCTTACTAGTTGCACTTTGCGAAAAAAGAGGATCATTTTTTACACGATAATCTCTGCAAAACAATTTCTGGACTGGAAATTCATGCCCCGCGTGCACGGCATAATACTTGCACTATCAGGTAACCCGCGCTTGGTTCATGACGCGTGAAAACCACAAATGTGACCATGAATATTTCGATCGATGAAGCGACGTGGCATGAACGGGAACGCTCCGGGATTATCATCAATGCAGGCAATGAGGGCATGGAAGCAAAAGGTTCGCAACCTGCCGAGGCGCTTCTAATGTTTATTCGCGGGAATATCGCCCTCGTTTGCATTGTGGCTCTCAGCCTTTTTGCCGCCTTCTTATGTGTCTGGGAACTTGCTTTGCGATGCTATAAACAAACGAAACGATGGGTGAGCTAAGGAGAATTAATCGGCACCTGTGCGAAATGCAACTTCTTCGTGCGCCTTGCAATACTTTTTTGGGATTACAGGCTCAATTCAGCTGGCACGTATCAAGCTGTTGTTAAAGCCAGAAGAATTAAAATAAAAACACCCTATGAAACAATTAATACGCCTCGCTTACTTGTCGGTAATTTGCTGCGCAGGCATGGTATACTCTGTTTTTTCTGCCGATAGTGTCAACACAAACACAACTGTAGCCCGGCCGGATGCATCGCAAGATATCTACACAAATACGGCCACTACGACGGCTCCGCCGCCGACCGGCTCCACTGATATCAATACCAACACCACGACCACAACTGCCTCACCGCCCAATGGCTCCGCCGATATTAATACAAATACCACCACCACAACGGCCCACCCACCGGAAGGATCCTCGGATATCAACAAACATACCACCACTACTACAACTCCGCCGCCAAACTGATTCAAATTAATTTAACCCCGCTGATTGAAAGGAAAAAAATATGAAAACAAAAACTAACATCGTTTGCCTGGCCCTATGCGTTGGGCTTTCAACCGTCGCCGCCCTGATCGGTACAGGTTGCGCCGGCGACCGTTATAACCGGAGCACGGGTGAGTACATCGACGACAATTCGCTTAAGCTGCGAGTCGATAAAGCGCTTCGCGACAATGAAGATTATAAGTTCGGAGATGTGGATGTGACCGTGTTCAGGGGTACCGTCCAACTCAGTGGTTTTGTCGATATGAGCGAGCAAAAATCCAAGGCGGAGGGAATCGCCAAGGGCGTAGAAGGCGTTCGCAACGTCGTCGATAACATCTCAGTCAGCAACCCGGCCGGCCGTTCCGCCGGGCAGGCGGTTGATGACAAAGATTTGGAACATCGTGTGCAGGACGCCCTGTCTAATTCGCCCGAATACAAATTTGACGAGGTTGAGGTCAATGTTTCGCAGGGCGTGGTGCAGCTCAGTGGATTTGTGAACACCACGGACCAGAAATCAAAAGCGTCCGATACCGCCAAAGGAGTCGCAGGCGTTAAGGATGTTAACAACAGCATCACGGTAAAAGACAAGATCCAATAATCCGGCAGAGTTTCTTGCCAAATCGCACACCGTTCAGTTGAACGGTGTGCGATACTGCTTTATAGCCCGCTCTTGACAGAAATGATGTTGATTGAATCTGCCGCGGAAGGGCGCGATTCCCCAATTCGTGGCCAAGGCTATTCTCTACTTATTGAAAGTGAGGCTATAAAGAGGCAATGGCTAAAAGCGAAATTCTAAAACATAGCTGTACGCAGGCTTACGATAAATGAACGTCGTGCTTATAAATACAAACAGAATCAGGGGACAAATGCACTTCCTGGCCTGAAGTCTCAGTTCCTTGCAAGGCGATCAACGGCACGGCTTGAGCATGGGCGGAAAGGTTACAGGCCAGTCTGATGGCTCCGCGTTTCAAAGTCAGCCAGTGCTTTTGCTCATCAAACCGGATTCGAACCCCTTCCATATTGCCGTCGGTCAGATCCGGCTCGACCTGCCGCAGCTGGATCAGTTTTTTGTGCCAATCCAATATTTCAGCATGCGGTGCCTGTGAAATCTCGCCCCAGGCGAGCTTGGACTGTTCAAAAGTTTCCCGTGCCTGCGGGTCCGGAACCTCCTCCGGCTTCCAGCCGAATGCGGCAAATTCCTGGCAACGTCCTTTCCGCACTGCTTCGGCCAGCTCCGGTTCCTGGTGATCGGTGAAAAAAATGAACGGGGTTGATGCGCCCCATTCCTCGCCCTGAAAGATCATGGGCACAAACGGCGACATTAAAACCAGCGCCGCGCCGATTTTCAATCTCCCCAAACTCATCAACCGGGCGCTGCGTTCGCCTTTGGCGCGATTGCCGATCTGGTCATGATTTTGCAAATAACCAAGAAAGCGGTGCCCGGACAACCCCTCCGTGGAACGCCCATGGATTCGCTGTCGATGTAACGAATATTTGCCCGCATAAACAAATGCATGGCGTAGTGCGCCGGCCAGATCGGAAAGGCCGCCAAAATCGGAATAGTAGCCGTTGCGTTCGCCGGTCAAAACCGAATGCAACGCGTGATGAAAGTCATCACTCCATTGCGCGTCCAGTTGATAACCGCCTTGCTCGCGCGAACGGAGCAATCGCGGATCATTCAGATCGCTTTCGGGAATGAGGACAAAACGGCGCCCGAGTTCCATCTCCAGCCGCTCCGCCTCGTATTTGAGCTGTTCGAGGAAATGCACCGCGGATGAATCAAAAATTGCATGGACGGCGTCGAGGCGCAGCCCGTCAAAATGGTAGTCACGCAGCCACATCAATGCGTTATCGCAAAAAAATCGGCGCACCTCGTCGCTGCCGGCACCGTCGTAATTTATCGCCGCCCCCCAGGTTGGCGCATAGCGCGTGGTGAAGTACGGTGCGTATCTGGCCAGGTAATTTCCCGTCGGGCCAAGATGATTATAGACCACGTCAAGGATGATGGCGAGGTGCCGGGCATGACAGGCATCCACCAATTTTTTTAAGTCGTCGGGTGTGCCGTAGGCGTGATGCGGGGCGAACAGGTCCACACCGTCATAACCCCAATTATGGTTGCCGGAAAATTCAATGACGGGCATGAGTTCAACATGCGTCACACCGAGTTCGACCAGATGATCGAGCTTTTTGATCGCGGAAAGAAATGTCCCCGATGGCGTGAATGTTCCGATGTGCAGCTCATAGATGATGGCCGATGACAGCGGTGGTGCCTGCCAGCCATCGTCCGTCCAATGGAAACGATTGTGATCCACCAGTTGCGACAGCCCATGTATCCCTTGAGGCTGCGATTGTGACCGTGGATCCGGAAGCGGCGGGCTGCCATCAAGGATAAAGCCATACACGCAGCCCGGTTCGGCGGCGCTTGTCGCGGTCCACCAGCCGCCGGCGACCCGGGTCATGGGAACAACTTTAGACCCCCTGAGCGAGAGTTCAACGGTCTTGGGCAAAGGTGCCCACACGCGAAATGTATGCACTAGCTAACGTACTCCTTTCCAACCAGTAACGCGACTGGAAATTTTTTGAACAACGTGGTGATTTCTGCAGTTCCGGTGAGATTTTCCCCTGTGAATTCATTGCGCCAGAAGCCGTCCGGCAACTCCAACAATGTGTCACCCCAGTCGTTTGATTTTAGCGTCCATCGCGGCACGACCGTTATCACCCCACCGCCGCGCATGAACGCAACGACGTGCCAGGCTTTTTGCCCGTGCGCGTACATCGGTCTGTACTCGCCGCCAAAACAGCGTTTTCTACGTGACCGCAGGCCGAGGGTTGTACTGATCATCCAGAGTTTTGGTAATCCTTCTTCGTGACGGGCCCAAATCTGTTCCACAGGAAGCTTCTTTGCTTCTGCAAGCAGCCGTTGACGCGATTCAAAATCAACGGGCCGGCGGTTGTCCGGGTCAACTAAGCTGAAATCCCAAAGCTCGCATCCTTGATAAATGTCCGGCACACCCGGCGCTGTGAGCTTGATCAAAGTTTGGGCCAGTGAATTTATGTACCCGGCCTCTGTCAGGCTGGCAACAAATCGTTCCATGTCGCGGACGAATTCGGGGTCGCGAAGCGCTTCAGCGATGAAATTACTGAGCGCCGCTTCGTATTGGGAATTCTTCCGTGCCCATGTCGTTTGTTGGCCGGCTTCCCGCACGGATTTTTCCATGCAGGCCAGCACGCGTCCGGATGACAATGGCCAGGCGCCGACGAGGGTCTGATAAAACAGGTACTCAGTGTTGCGATCCGGCCATTCACCGCGCTTGTGACCGGCGTTCCTGGCCGACCACCGTCGCACGGCCTGGGTCCAGAGATCGGGCATCTCCGAAAGCAGGTTGAGTCGCGCGCGGACATCTTCGGAACGCTTGGTATCATGCGTGGAAGTCGTCAGCATGGTATTAGGCCAGCGGTTCTGTTGATCCGAACAAAACTGGTGGAAGACCGCGGTGTTGATGCCGAATTGTCCCGGGTTGCCACCGACTTCGTTGAGTGATACGAGCCGGTTGAAACAATAAAATGCCGTGTCTTCTACGCCTTTCGCCATTGCCGGACCTGTCAGTTGTTGAAATCTCGCGATGAATTCATTTTCCATGTCGTCAGGCCGCTCAGAAAGGAGCACCGCTTTCAAAAAATCAAATAGTGCCGACGGCCACTCAGGGTGGCGTAGTTGCGCTTTCGCCAGGCCTTTTTCTATGAGTATGACGGCCTGGTTTCTTTCTTCAGGGAGGTAGGTCCGGTACACCGCCAAGGCGGCCATCAACTCATTTAATGCGCTGGAAAGTTTTTCGGTTTCAAAATTCTGTTTTCGCTTTTGAGCGATCGTGGTCAGCAGACTAACCAGGCGATTGCATTCGGCGGGGAACAGATCTTTCAGGACGAGCAGTTTTTTCTCGTGGGTCAGGGCGGCATAGTCCAGTGTGTCGCTGGTGAACTCCGAATAAAAATGATCCAGCGTCGCTTCTCCTGACGGGTCGATGAAGAGGCCGTTGACATAATTTAGAAAATCATAGCCAGTGGTGCCGGCAACGGGCCATACGGCAGGCAGGGCTTCCCCGGCCATCAAGATTTTTTCCACAACAATCCAGCGCCCAGGTGCGAGCTGCTCCAACTGGCGCAGATATTTCCCGGGGTCGCGCAATCCATCGGGATGGTCCACGCGCAGGCCATCGAGCCAGCCTTTGGCCAGCCAGCGATGGAGCAGCGAGTGGACGCCGGCGAACACATTTTTATCTTCAACCCGGACACCGGCCAGCGTGTTGACAGCAAAGAAGCGGCGGTAATTCAACAATGGTCCATCTGCACCATAAAATTCCAACCGGTAATTTTGCCTTTGGATCAACTGATCCAGTACGACGGGGCTGGCATTGATTTCATTGATGTCCAAATTTGCCGGCATCGAACCCGGGGCAACCGGAAAGGCGTTTTCATAATAATGCAACAACGGTTCCTGTCCGTACCGCGTGATTGTCAGCCCGCCCTTGGCCAGCACTTGTTCATATTTTTCGCCCAGCACGGGCAGGACGATTTTGCCGCGCAATTTTGGATCAAGAGATTCCCAGTCGATATCGAAATGACCGGCATACGGACTCGCCCGGCCATGTTTGAGAACGTCCCACCACCAGACATTTTGTGGCGTCGCGATGCCCATATGGTTGGGGACGATATCAAGCACCAACCCCATTTTATTTTTGTGCAGCGCCTGTACCAATTTTTCCAGGTCGCTTTCCGACCCCAGTTCCGGGTTCAACCGGCTAAAATCGCAGACATCGTAACCGTGCGTGCTATGCGGGCAGGCGGCGAAAAGCGGCGAGGCGTAAAGGTGCGAGATGCCGAGTTCGTGCAAATATGGCACAAGGGCAAGCGCATCGAGCAAACGGAAGCGTTCATGGAACTGAACGCGGTACGTCGCACGGGGAATGTTCATGACGGGGCCGGTCAGGTGGTGTGGAAATGGAATCCAAGCTGTTGTCCCAACGTGTTGAATTTTTCAATCCAGGCCTTCGACTTTTCATCATCCTTCTCCTGCATGACCGGAAGGAAGCGCGAATGAATCTGGTCGTAAATATTTTGCGCTTTCCACAAGTTGACACCGGTGGGGAACGCCGGGAGCAGACTGGCTGACGCGGAAAGTTGCTGAAGCAGCTCCTGATTGTCGGGCGCCTTTTCAAACTCCTCGCTGAGGCGGTCCATGTGGCCTTTAAAGGCGTATGCGAGCGTACCCGCATCCAGGGCGACGCCGGAAGATTTTACTTCGGCCAGCAGGCTTTTCACGCGCTCGGGATCGACATGGCCATTTTCGAACTGCTTCCGCAGATCGCTATTGAGCACAAATTCCGTGGCGGGTGCCAGGGCATTGAGCGGGGGAACATGCAGGTCATTGAGAAAACGCGTGAGGGTGGCGTAGCGGTCGGTGAGCAGTCGGTAGGTATTGTGGATTTCCTCTCGCGTAGCACCGAGGATCTGGCCGAGCACCTTGCGCTGTTCATCCCGGAACAAATTCCGGATGGAATAATGATGCTCGCCAAAATGCCGGTCGGTGAGCCGGACCAATTCAGGGAAATCGCCGACCTCAAAAGCCTTCCGCATATCTTCCACCATTTTCGTGTAAGCCTCGCCTTCTTGATGTGGACGGATGCCGCAGGTGAGATTGTGATCGCCCATGTGGACGACCACGTAATCAAAGGATTCCGACGCGAGGGTAATGGTGAACTTCACGGTCATATGTCCGATGGCGAGGCGGGCGTTTCCCGCCGTGAGCACCTGCCGGTCTTCCTGTTTCACGATGAACGCGTAAACCCGCGCCTCCTCCGGATAGGATTCAAACAGTGAACTGATGGCATAGTGTGCCGCCACTTTTTCACGCGTCATCAGGGCCGGCTTCGCAAAGTGCTCGTACACATAGCGCCCGTCACGATGTTCCGGGATGTTGCTTTTCGCCTGGCTCAAAATCTCCAGAAAGCCGGTTTCCAGATCCTCGCGCGAAAAGCCGGAAGCGAGCTGAATTGCCCGGGCCGCATATTGGATGATCTGGACCGTCTCCAAGCCGGAAATTTCATCGAAAAACCAGCCGCAACTTGTATACATCAGCATCGCGTGCCGTTGCATTTCCAGCAGGCGTACGACCTTGGTTTTTTCCTCGTCGGTCAACTCGTGCGCCCCATGCTCGGTAAAGAATTTTGCGAGATTTTCCGGCGAACGGTCCAGAATGACATTGATGTAATTGTCCCGTGCCAGCCACGGATCCTTCAACAGGCCTTTTGCCCCGGCTTTAAATATCGGCACCAAACGGTCACGCAGCACATCCAGGGCGTTCCGCAAGGGCGTGCGCCATTCCTGATTCCAACCGGCGCGGCCGGAATTGCAGCCGCAATTTTCCTTCCAGCGTCCCACGCCGTGGGAGCAACTCCACGCACTGGGCTGGTGTACTTCCACTTCATGGGTCGGCGGATGATCCGCCAAAAATTCGCCGTAGATTGACAATTTGATGTCCGGACTTTTTTCGAAGCAGGACAAGGCAAAAGCCAGCGCCATATCACCACCGCCGAAGTGGTGGCCGTAGGATTCGCCATCAGTCGCAATATTGACCAGTTGGTCATGGTCGCGACCGTCATCAAACGCCGTGGTGATGCGATGCGCAAACCTGCCGCCATCTTGCAACACGCGTTCGAAAGCAACTGCCTGGGCGATGGGGGCATCATAAAAGAATACAGCGATGGAACGTCCGGATGCCAGTTTCACCAGATATGGCATTGTAGGATCGATGCGGGCGCCGTTCACGTCCTGCCAATCGGATTTGCCATCGAGCGGACGGACGCGGCTGGCCTGGAATGGCGACAGGAGGGTGAATTTGATCCCCTGATTCGCCAGCACTTCGAGGGATTCATTGTCCACTCCCATTTCCGGCAGCCACATTCCTTCAGTATTACGACCAAAACGCGATTCAAAATCTCGGATGCCCCACAGCACCTGCGTCTGTTTGTCGCGCGCGTTGGCCAGCGGCATGATCATATGGTAGTAACATTGCGCGATGGCCGAGCCGTGCCCGGCAAAACGCTGGCGGCTTTTCTTATCCGCATTCACAATCGCGTCATGGATATCGGGCATCTTTTCCTTCAGCCAGGACAGGACGGTCGGACCGAAATTGAAGCTCATCCGCGAGTAATTGCTGACGATGCCCTCGATTTTCCCCTCGCCGTCCATCAGACGCGCGCGCGCGTTCGGAGCATAACATTCATAGGTAATGCGTTCGTTCCAGTCGTGATAGGGCGAGGCGGAATCCTGCAGCTCCACGCTTTCGAGCCAGGGATTTTCCCGCGGAGGTTGATAGAAATGTCCATGGATGCAAACGGCCTTTTTCATAAATTTTTTCCTTCACTCATCAGTTCAATGATTCCTTGAACGGGGATTTTCACCCAATCCGGGCGGTTGTTCAGTTCATAACCCAGCTCGAAGATCGTTTTCCGGAGAACATAAATATCCATCATGGCCTGTAGATCGGCCTCGTTCGCCGGCAGGAAAACCGCGGCGCCCGCCGCCTTCCGGTAGGCGTTGAAATAAATGGCGCCGACCCAACGTGCCCAAAAACGCGCCCAGGTGGTCATCGCCGGCAAACTCTCCTGGGTAACCGTGCCGCGCTCGATCTGTTTCATCAGGGAGGCAATGGCTGCGTAATGAAAGGAGCGGATCATGCCAGCCACGTCGAACAGGGCCGGGCGCTTGAAACGCCGTTCACTAATGGCGACCGACGGGTCGCCCTCGAAATCGATGATAAAAAAGTCTTTGCCGGTATAGAGGACTTGTCCAAGGTGAAAATCGCCATGGTGACGGATGCGGGCAACATCAATGCTCCGTTCGTAAATGCCGCGCAGGCGCTTGATGACTTCCGGTTCGAGAGCCAGCACCTGCTGTGCTAACGCTTGTGTGTCCGGAGGCAGGCTTTTAAGCCGCCGGCTTAAGAGCTGGAAATTTTGCCGGGTCAGGTTTCGCATGGCCTGGAAGAGGCCGCGTTGCGAATGTGATGTGAGTGGTTCAGGAGCAAAATGAATGTCATCGGTGTCCGAGGATAGAGTGAGATGCAGTTCCGCGGTTCGTTCGCCCAACAGGCGGGCGCTTTCCACATACGTGTCGAGCATCGATTGCGCCTGCGCCGAGACCGGCATGGCAGCCAATTTGACAACGGAAAGAGGCGGTAGCGACGGCGGTTGACAATTGTCGGCCGGCAAAGTTTGAACGCGCTCGTAAAATTTACTCAACGTATCAATCGTGTATTCCCAGGCATCCTTGGTCTTGGGCACGAAGGACGTCAGTAATGCCAGCGTGGACGGGTCGTTCTTACCTGAACGATATTCCACCGCCCCGGCCAGCGACGGCACATGGGGAAATTTTTTGCCGGTGAGGAATCGCAGTATCTCCAGTTCCGGGTTGACCCCGGAATCCAACCGGCGAAACAGTTTCAAAATGAGTTTGTCGCCAAAGACGATGGAAGAGTTATTTTGTTCGGTCTGGTTGACGGAAGGATCCAGGTTCAAACCTTCTTCCATGCGCAATCTTCTCAAAATAGCGGTATGGGCACCCGTCAGTTCGCCATGATTACCATCCAATCCGCGCCGGCTGGAAACAAGATCGAGCAGGGCCCGGCAGAAAAATTTGTTGGCGATGGCATCATAGAGTACACCTGTTTGCCCGGTCTGGCCCAGGGTCAGGCGGGCGATTACCAGCGGCGGCCAGTCCCGGCAGATGGCCTCGGATTGTTCGCCGAAGGCACAGGCCAGTGGCAGGACATAGGTCTCCGTATCGGCCTGCTGGAAATCAACCTGCAAAAACGCGAGGAAGATTTTTTCTTTTGGCAAAGGCACAGGGATAAGCTCCTGGATGGTGACGCTCTTGATTTTTTTATTGCGGCCGCCGAACCATCGGCGTGAGGGCAACCAGTTCCACAGGGATTGTTCGAGTGCTGCGTGGTGCCGTGCATCAAAAACTTCCTGCCATTCAGAATCGACGGTCAACAACGGCCGGGCCTCCGCGCCGACCGGCGCGCCAGCGGTCTCGGCACGTGCTGGTGCCTTGGCTTCGAGTGCCAGCCAATAGAACGCATGCGGTCCGAGGGTCATGAAATAAGGCTTGTCGGTGATGGGCGGAAATTCCGCGCGCCCGAACAGCTCGACCGGCATCAGCGATTGGTAGGCGGACAGATCCAGCTCAACCGGCTGGACAAAACGGGAAAGGTTGGCGACGACGAGGATGATTTCGTTTTCATAACGCCGCACGCACACAAAAATTTTGCGGTTCTCCGGATGGAGAAATTCAATGCTGCCCATGCCGAACGCCTTGTTGCGCTTGTAGAGCGCGATGAGCCGTTTCATCCACCATACCAGCGAATGCGGATTGCGTTCCTGTACCTCCACATTGACGGCTTCGTAGTGGTTTTCCGGATCCAGATTGATGGGCAGGTAAAGGCTTTGCGGGTTGGCGCGCGAGAAGCCGGCATTTTTATCCGCGCTCCATTGCATGGGGGTGCGGACGCCGTTGCGATCGCCGAGATAGATGTTTTCGCCCATGCCAATTTCATCGCCGTAATAAATCACGGGCGTTCCCGGCAGGGAAAAGAGAAGCGCCGACAGCAATTCAATCCGTTTGCGGTCGTTGCCGACCAACGGTGCAAGGCGGCGGCGGATACCCAGATTGAGCCGGGCCTGATGGACCTGGGCATACATTCGGTACATGTAATCCCGCTCCTCGTCTGTCACCATTTCGAGGGTCAATTCATCGTGGTTGCGCAGGAACAAAGCCCATTGAGCGGTTTCAGGAATCGCCGGCATCTGTTGCATGATGTCCACGACCGGCACGCGATCCTCCATGCGCAATGACATGAACAATCGCGGCATCAGTGGAAAATGGAAAGCCATGTGGCACTCATCACCCTTGCCGCTGCCGAAATAGGCAACGGCATCATCCGGCCACTGATTGGCTTCCGCGAGCAGCATGCGGTCGCCATATTTTTCATCGACATGCGCGCGAACTTTTTTCAGAAAGGCGTGTGTTTCCGGTAGATTTTCGCAGTTGGTGCCTTCGCGTTCATAAAGATAAGGCACGGCATCGAGGCGCACGCCATCGACGCCGAGGTCGAACCAGAAATCCAGCACGCGAAACATCTCATCATGGACGGCCGGGTTGTCAAAATTCAGGTCTGGCTGGTGCGAAAAGAAGCGGTGCCAGTAAAAAGCCCCGGCCTGGGCATCCCATGTCCAATTCGAAACTTCCGTATCTTTGAAGATGATGCGCGCGCTTTTGTATTTATCCGGGTTATCGTTCCAGACATAGAAGTCGCGGTATTTACTGCCCGGTTTGGACCGGCGGGCGCGTTGAAACCAAGGGTGCTGGTCGGAAGTGTGGTTCATCACCAGTTCCGTGATGACACGTAATCCCCGCTTGTGCGCCTCGCGAAGAAAGACCTTGAAATCGCCCAGCGTACCGTACATCGGATGCACGCCGTAATAGTCGGCGATATCGTACCCGTCATCCTTGAGGGGCGAGGGATAGAATGGCAGCAACCAGATGGCGGTGATGCCGAGGTCACGCAAATAATCAAGCTTCTGGGTCAGTCCGGGGAAATCGCCCGTGCCATCGCCGTTGCTGTCATAGAAGGCCCGAACGTGTAATTCGTAGATGATTCCGCTCTTGTACCACATGCGGTTTTTTTCCGGCGCGGGCCGGTTGACGGCGCCAGTCGCGCCTTCCGCTGTGGGCTGTGTTTTCATGGCGTCAGCTGTTTAAAAGCTTGGTTAATTTCAAGCTACCCACGTGCCACGGCCATCAGTCAGTGTTTTCAAACCCAACACGGAATCTCGCATTTTCCAAGGATGCAAATTGCATGAAAACCAAGGGGTTTTGAGGCGTATTGCACGAACACCTCTGCCTGTGATAGTGCGCATTGCAAAACTATTGATTCGGCATCCGCTCTGCTTTTAGAAAACAGGTATGCTCGAAAATTTGGATTATGTTGAATCGGTTTATGCCCGTTACCAAGGCGATCCCATGTCGGTATCCCCGGAATGGCGCGATTTTTTTGGCGTGAATAATCGAGGCAACAACCATGTAGATTTGCCGGAGGAGCAAACCGGGAACCTGGCTGAAAAGCTTCATGAGCTGGTTCACAATTTTCGCGCCCGGGGCCACCTGATCGCCGCGATTGATCCATTGGGAACCGTGCGGCCATGTCCGCCCGAACTGAATCTGGAATCTTATCTTTTTTCAGGAAGCGAACTGGACCAACCGCTCAATTTGCCAACGCTCCATTTTGACGCCCTGTTGACCATCCGGGAGACTTTTGACCGCCTGCGCGCCACCTACAGCGGGTCCATCGGTGTGCAGTTCATGCATATCGACGATCTGGCGATACGCGAATGGGTGCAGCGGCGGATGGAAAGTCCCCAGTACTACAGCGCGCTTTCGCATGCGGAGCAACTGCGCATCCTCACCCGGCTGACCGATGCGACAATCTTTGATGAATTTCTCCGCAAAAAATTCCCCGGCGCAAAAACTTTCTCGCTGGAGGGCAGTGAAACCCTTTTGCCGTTGCTTGACCTGGCCATTGAAAAAGCCGGTGGTCAGGGCGTGCAGGATATCGTCATCGGCATGGCGCATCGCGGGCGGCTCAATGTGCTGGCCCACATCGCAGGGAAAGCTCCCTGCGAAATTTTCCGGGAACTGACGGGTGCGCCACCGGGATCAGGACGAGGAGCCGGGGATGTGAAATATCATCTGGGGCATAGCGCCGAATGGGTCACGGCCGGAGGTCAAAAAATTCATCTTTCGCTTTGTTTCAACCCCAGCCACCTCGAGTTCGTCAATCCCATCGTGTTGGGCCGCACGCGTGCCCGTCAAGATCGGGCGGGTGACCGTGACCGTCGCCAGGTTTTAAGCCTCATGATTCATGGCGATGCGGCGTTCGCCGGGGAAGGCATCGTCCAGGAAACGCTGAACCTCAGCAAACTAGCAGGTTATGAAGTTGGCGGAACCATGCATATCATCCTGAACAATCAAATCGGTTTCACGACTTCGCCGGATGAGGGGCGTTCCACTTTGTATGCGACCGATGTGGCGCGGATGCTGTCCGTTCCGATTTTTCATGTCAATGGCGAGGACTTGGAAGCCGTCGCCCACGTCTTGCGCATGGCGTTGGACTTTCGCCAGGAATTTCAGAGCGACGTGTTTGTGGATATGTACGGCTACCGCCGCTGGGGACATAACGAGACCGACGAACCGTCTTTCACGCAGCCAGTTTTATACCGTTCCATCCAGCAACACAAAAACGTCCGTGAAAATTATCTGGGCCGGCTGATCAAATCAAATGAGGTGACGGCTGAAGAGGCGGAACATATCGCACAAGAGCGTCAGGAAAAATTGGAGCAGGAACTCGAAGCCGCAAAAAATGATGAATGCGCCGGGAACGATGTGCCACACGGCATTTGGGAAAAATATTCCGGCGGCCCGGAACCGGCGGATGAAATCCAAACCGGGGTTCCATTAGCGCGGCTTCAGAAATTGTTGCACAACCTGACGGAGGTTCCAAAAAGTTTTCACCTGCATCCGAAGCTGGAACGGGCGATGGAAATCCGCCGCGAAATGGCCGGCGGCGGCCATCCGGTGGATTGGGCGGCGGCGGAAATTTTGGCGCTTGCCACGCTGGCGACCGAGGGCGTGAATATCCGCCTGACCGGGCAGGATTCGGCGCGGGGAACTTTTAGCCACCGCCATGCGATTTTTTACGACCATGAGGATGGTTTTCCATATGTGCCTTTGCAGAATCTGGCGGAGGATCAGGCACCGGTCGAAATCGTCAACAGCCCGCTTTCAGAGGCCGGGGCGCTCGGATTTGAATACGGCTACAGCTTGGATTGTCCCGGGGGACTGGTCCTGTGGGAGGCGCAGTTCGGTGATTTCATCAACTCAGCGCAGGTGATTCTCGATCAATTCATCACCAGCGCTGAAAGCAAATGGCAGCGGCTTTCCGGACTGGTGCTGTTGCTGCCGCATGGCTTTGAAGGCATGGGAGCGGAACATTCCAGCGCACGCATTGAGCGGTTTCTCACGCTCGCTGCGGAAGACAATATCCAGATCGCGCAGCCGACCACACCGGCGCAATATTTTCATCTGTTACGGCGTCAGGCGCTGCGCCGATGGCGAAAGCCGCTCGTCATTTTCACGCCGAAGAGCCTGCTACGTCATCCAAAGGTAATCTCGAACCTTGCAGACCTGTCAACCGGCGCTTTTCAGCGGGTATTGCCGGATGTATCCACGCCGCGGGCGGTCAAACGTGTTTTGCTTTGCACCGGGAAAATATATTACGAGCTGCAGGCGTATCAGGCGGAACATAAGCGCGATGATACGGTCATCATCCGGCTGGAACAGCTCTACCCGCTGCCGGCCGCTTCGTTGGAAAACATTTTACAACCCCTTGCGGAAGGCACACCGGTGCTCTGGGTCCAGGAGGAGCCGGTCAACATGGGAGCGTGGCGCTACTTGCACGAGAAATTCGGCAGGCATTTGTTTGGCCGGCTTCCCTTCGCGATCATCGGACGCCCGGAATCCGCCAGTCCGGCGACCGGTTCATCAGGTGCACACAAGGTGGAACAACTGCAATTGATCGAGCGAGCATTCAGCAAACCGCCGGCCGGTCACGAAACGAGAAACGACATAACGAAGAAGTAAGAACATGAGAAAATTTTTCAACGGACTGTTGATGGGAATATTATTAAGCGCGGCCGCATTCTTTTTTTTGGGGAGCACATATCTCCAACAATCCAGAGTGCGAATACAGCGTGAAGCCGACGCCAAAATCGCTGCGATGGAAATCACCAATACGGACGATCCCCGTCACCTGAAGCTGGACCTTTTGGAACTGCGCGACGAGGAGATAAAGGCGGAACTCAAGCAAAACAGTGAAATCATCCGGAGGAAGCCGCGTGACATTGGTGATAGCGAGGCGGGACCTGATTCTGACAATCGCGCGCTGTCTGAAATCAAGGGCAAGTTCAAAGCCGATCCCAAACTTTTGGCCTATGACATTTCAGTGAATTGTGCCCATGGCCATGTGGCGCTCATCGGCACAGTGTCGTCGGTGACTGACGTCGGTCAGGCCATTGCCATTGCGCTGGAGTCCGGCGGCGTGCGGGATGTGACCTCCACGTTGCAGGTGAAGACCGTCACAAACGATACCCAAACAATCAACCCTTGATGCCATGTCAATAGATCTAAAAATACCCTCCATCGGTGAATCGATAACGGAAGTGCAAATCTCCGAGTGGCTGAAGTCCGAAGGCGACACGGTGAAAAAGGACGAAGTGGTGGCCGTGATTGATTCAGAGAAGACGACGTTTGAACTGTCCGCGCCGGAAGCCGGCCGGCTCGCGAGAATTTTACATCAAGCCGGAGACACGGTGAAGGTGGGCGCGGTTGTCGCACAAATCGAGCCGGCCGGAGCAGGGGAGAAAGCCGAGGCAACGAAATCCCAGCCACCTGCCGGGAACAAGGAAGCGGCGACGCCAGCGCCGGAAACAAAGGTTGACGGGACCAAAGGTAAAAACGACGCGCAAAGTCAGGACCCTGCCGAAAGGAAATTGCAGACTTCTACCAGAAGCAAAGAGGCAACACCATCAGCGCCCAAGAAAAAAGTTACCGCAACCGACAATGACAGCAAAAGCGAAGAGCAGGGGAAGGAATCTGCCGGAACAAAATCGCAGCCAACTGTAATGAGCAAGGAGGCACCACCGTCAGCCCCTCAAATAAAGACTGCCTCAACCGATGAAGCAGGTAAAAGCGAGGAGCAAGGGCAGGAATTCGCAGGAGCGGATAAAGCTGCTTCTGAAGAAAAAGCTGATGAGGCGGACGACAAATCACCAACGCCGGCGCCAGCCAAAGATGAAAGCGATCACAAAGAACTTGCGCCCGCGGCGGCAAGGGAAACAAAATCGAAAGCGCCTGCCGCGCGGGAAGAAAAAATAATTCCCATGACCATGCTGCGGCGAACCGTGGCGCGGCGGCTGGCGGAAGCAAAACAGCAGATGGCCATGCTGACGACCTTCAATGAAGCGGACATGTCCGCGGTGCAGGCGTTGCGTGCCGAACATCAGGCTGCCTTCGAAAAGAATCACCAGACCAAGCTCGGTTTTATGTCATTTTTTGTGAAGGCGGTCGTTGATGCATTGAAGCAATTTCCGCAACTCAATGCCGAGATCCGGGGGAACGACCTGGTTTATCACAATAGTTTTGACATCGGCGTGGCCATCGCCAGCGAGCGCGGTTTGGTCGTGCCGGTGTTGCGGAAGGTGGAACAGATGAGTTTTGCCGAGGTCGAGAAAGCGATCGGAGAATTCAGCAAGCGTGCAAAGGAAGGAAAACTGAGCCCGGGAGAATTAGAAGGCGGCACCTTTACGATCACCAACGGCGGCGTATTTGGCTCGCTCTTTTCAACACCGATCATCAACCCGCCGCAAAGCGGCATCCTGGGTATGCACGCCATCATGGAGCGGCCGGTGGCGGTGCGAGGCGAGGTGGTCATCCGGCCCATGATGTATCTGGCGCTGACATACGACCATCGGATCGTGGACGGGCGCGAAGCGGTGATGTTCCTCCGCCGGATCAAGGAGGTCATCGAAAATCCCGCACGGCTGCTGATCGGAGTCTAAGACGACCGGACCATTCAACCAACCAAAGAAAAAATATGAAGACTAAACCGTATATCAAGCCTTTGAAGAGCAAGTTATCCCTGAAAAATATCCTGGTGCCGATTGATTTTTCAAATCATTCGCGCAAGGCGTTAGAGTACGCCGTGCCGCTGGCTGCGCAGAATGGCGCGCGCATCACCTTGCTGCATGTGGTTGGTAAAATGGTGGTATACCCAACCGAAATGAGCACGGTCATTCCTGATGAAAAAGAGACAATCGCCTCGGCCCACAAGCATTTGGCGGCGTTGGCTCAAAAATCGATTCCCGGGTCTTTGCGGGGGAAAGTTCTGATCCATGTCGGAGATCCATTCGATGAGATCACCCGCCTGGCGAAGCAATTGAAGGCCGGGCTAATCATCTGCACCACGCATGGATATACAGGGCTGGCGCATGTGTTGCTTGGGAGCACGGCGGAACGGATAGTTCGTCATGCGCCATGTCCGGTGCTGACGATCAAAGTCCGTTGAATTTAAGTTGATGGGTGAATGCATTGAAACCACGGAGAAAAATAACAGGTTCATTGTTCGTTAAAGAGCTGGTTTCGAAAGTTGAGAAACCCGCTCGCTGACGGTTTTTGTGGATGGTCTGCCGGAAACCAAAACCTCCCTTGCAATTGCGGCTTTCAACAAAATAAAACGGCTACAGTTTCCCTTAGGAAAAGCTATGGCCGTGCTGTCAGGCCGTTCATTTTCCGAACATCTTCAGTACGATGAAAAGGAGGAACGCACCGCCCAGGCCGCCGCCACAGAGAAGGTACAACAACGACCAACCGGCCGCGGCAAACATGGGAGCCAAAGTTATGGTTAAGAGTATCATATTTTTTAAGAGTTAAGGAGGAAGGATGGTGGCTTGGTTAGTCCGCATGCCATAGGCTGATGAGCCATTAGCCGGTGAGCCGTTACCGGACGAACCATTGTTGGCTGGATAGCCATTGCCCGATGAACCATTGTTTGCCGAGTTGGTAATGATGGGAAACTGATTGGTCATACTCGGTGGCGAATTGGTAAGCATCGGCTGACTATTGTTGGTCGTGGAGTTGGGGCCACCACCATTGTTGTACGGAACGGTGTTTTGAGGATTGCCGTAGGGCGATGATCCGGGAACGCCGCCGGGTTGCTGGCCATTGTACGGAACATTATTTTGGGGATTATTGTCGGTAGATGTTCCCGGGGTGCCGTTTTGCGCAATCCCTTGAGCTTCAACGGGCAAGTTTCCCGCTGTCCCAATGGGCGCGTTTTCAACACCGCCGTTATTAATCTGGTTATTATAACCGTTTTGATTGTTTTGGTTATTGTAACCGTTTTGATTATACGCGTTGTTTTGGTTATATGAATTAGTATAAGTCATTCCTTGGTTATACTGACCATTATTGTTCTGCCCGTTGCCTGGCATTTGATTTAGACCTGGCGGGGCAACGCGTTGATTTTGGTTTGCACTGGCCGCAGGGCTGCCAACCGCGGGTGCGGTTATGGCAGTCACAGCGGCTAATAGTGACAAGGATATTATTTGTGTTTTCATGATACTATTGATAGAGCCAAAGCGATGCCAAGTGCTTTTGGTGCGTAATATCATCTTAAACCTATAGTTTCCCATGAAATTTGCACGTTTTATCATGCGATGTGCATCCTTCGCAAGACCGGCAATAATATAAACACCATGTCGGTATACTGATGGAATCAGGGAGATAATTTCGCTTTACTGTGACAAAACCGACAGGGTTGTTTTTAGGAGGTTTAAATCTAAGTATCGCTGCTGTGGGGGTCGCACTAAAAAAAGTCCACCATCAGACTTGGTAACAATCCAAGCAGTCCGACCAGATAAAGTCGGACTGCCCGTTTTTCACCGCCTTCGATAACTTTACCGACCTGGCTCGACAATTATGGGCGGCGGCGGTACTGGCGCGATGACTTCAGTGTGATGCCGGCCGGGAACGATGATGCACCCTGACATGGTTAAGCATAGTGCAAGGCCGATTAAGATTACGACTATTTGTGTTTTCATGCTTTATCTTAAGCATCGCGAGTGCCAAGGCGCTTTGAATCCCGTTTAATTAATGCGATCAATATACGCGTCGCTGGTCGACGCTAAAAAAGGAAGAGCACGCTTTGTTGCCCGCCATGAGGACTTCAAAACGTGCTCCGTGGCCGAGCGGATATATCGGCCAAAATTTTACTCTTTTAACCCCGGCTGGAACCATACGCCCGGCTTGCGAGGGTTAGCCTGTTGCCTTAGACGCGAACCAACCGTCAAAAGGTGGCAAGCGGCCTGTTTTGGCCATCCTGCGGGAACAACCCGCTTGCCTTTTTAAATGTGCATGACACATGAGATCTCATCCGGTGATGCGCATTTACTTATCGTTCAAAACGGGTTTGCGGCGCCCCGATGTCACCCTTCGACGGCACATAGTGAAACATGCCGGGATGCAGATTGATCCGTGCCAGGCGAACAGTTTCTGGCTCCTGCAAAAGCTGGCGGATCACAAGGCAGAATTGCGCACAGTCCAACGGCCTTTCCAATAACGCACCAACCCGAAGCGCGGATGCTGGTAAAAACTGGTTCGGGTGGGCGGCGATCAGAATGACCGGCAACAGCGGATGATTCGCCATGAGCCAATCAAGCATCTCTGCACCGTCATCATATGGCAGCGCCATATCCAACACGACGAGGTCGATCTTCAGCGCTTCGATTAATTCAATGCCCTCAGCGCCACTGTCTGCGGTCAAGGCCAGGCAATGTTCCTCATGCAACAGATTGGTCAAGGTGCTCCGGGTGGCACCATCGTTACCCACGAGCAGGATTTGGATCTCAATTCCCGGCTGTTTTTTAAACACCAGTTTGGTCGCCAAAGCTGGCATCTCCAAGACATCATTCATAATCTTCACTTTGATAACTTTTTGGCCGGAACCCCGCTTTTCCCGTCGAACTCCTAGCGCGAACCGTGCCGGAAATATTTAAGCGTAAAACGTCAAAAACACTTGGTTTTCAGCTGGCGGAAATTAACGGCCAAAAATTGATGGTGCAAATTGCCATTAACACATTGCAATCCGCTTGCTTTCTTACTCACGGTCGGCTGCTTGGTTTCATCCAGCTCGATTGAAATTGTTATCCGGATTGTGATTGGAAAAGAACGTGGCTCCGTTTTGTTTCGACCAATTTTGTAAAAATTGATCGTCCGTAGAACCGGCCAATTCATCGCGCACATGTACGGCACACGCTATTTTTGCCTTTTGGGGAACCGCCTGGGCCAGCCAGTTTTGAACAAAAAATGGCAGACCGAATTTGTTGCTGCTGCTGACAACCAGCATGTCGGCGTCGGCAATTTGGTCAGTGGCGATCTCTTTCAACCGCGGATGACAGAGCCGGGCGAATACGCAAAAACAGGCTTCAATCGAAACTTGATCTCCGCAATTGCTGACGATGGTTTCCTTGAGTTTAAGGGCCCGTTCCATGGCGTCGGCATCTTCGCACAGGAAAAAAGTTTTTAAAATGGATTCATTCATAACAAGGCAACCTCCATGCCTTAAGCTATAAACGTGCCGTTAAAAACATTTGATTTTGAGGGATATGTTCCTGGATACATTTGACTTTGTGCAGCATTTCATTTGCAAGCTGCATGGTGTTGCAGCCATCCGAAACAATGTGTAAATTTTCAAAATAAATGTGAAGCGAGCATCGCAAATTGCATTGTGATGCGCGGTATTATTGCGCTTTGCAAGGAGGCCCATCGCAAAGGCTTAAATTTCCCATGGCATAATATCCGCTGGCTCATACCCAATGCACTTCAGGCGAAATCGGGTGTATAAAAATTGGAGATGCCAATGAACACCACCACCAACACCCCGGATTTTTTTGAAAAGGTTTTGCAGAATACAGCCGTCGGGGACGCCTGGCATCATACATCAGTGCTGGTCCATGTCGCCATCATCGTGGCGGTGGCGTTTCTGGTTCATCTCATCGTCAAAGTCCTCCGCCATATCAGTGAGTGGTTGATCAATAAGAGCCACGCTCAAAAAAATCCATTCGGCTTCGTGACGGAAAAACCGAAATTCATAACCCTGACCCGGCTGATCGTCAGTGCCATCACTTTTGTCGTCTATTTTTTGACCGTGGGCCTCGTCATGACGGCGGTGTTTCATTTTAACGATAATTTTTTAAAGACCTATCTCTCAAGTGCGGCGGTGGTGGGCCTGGCCTTGAGCTTTGGTTTGCAAGGCCTGGTCCAAGACGTGGTGACCGGCGTGACCTTGATCGTTTCGAACGCGATGGACGCCGGTGACATCGTTGATCTATCCGGCACCATCGGGCGGGTCGAGCAAATCGGTCTGCGATTCACCAAGGTAATCAATTTTTCCAACCAGGAAATTTTTGTGCCTAATCGGAATATCGCCAACGTGGCGCGCTTCCAGCGCGGAGGTGTTTATGCTTATGCCGACATTCAGATTGCCCAACAAGCCGACCAGGCCAAGGCCGAGGCGCTGATCCGTGAGGTGGCCAATGGCGTCTGGACCCAATTTGGGGCGATCATTTTGTCCGCGCCGGAATTCGCGAAGATTGAAGTCGCCGACCCCGGCGGTTGGAATTACTTGCGCGTGCAGTTCAAAATCTGGCCCGGCCAGGCTTTAATTGAAACCGCTTTCCGTCCGCAGATGGTAAGTGCCATGAAACAACTCGATCCAAATTACACCGACTGGATGGTCCAAGTAACCTATCGGGCCATTGCGAGCACGTGCGACCGGGCGGCCCTGGGTGAAGGCATGAAAAAATAAACGGCCTGTGCCGGTTATTTTTGGGCCTGGTTGATGTCTTCCATAAGGGCAGACTGCGGCACGTCGGCGGGGTTTTCGTTTTTGGGGCTGATGGGGATTGACGGAGACCACTCCAGCCATTTTGCATCCTCCTTTTCAAAAAGCGTAAAGGTCGAGTTCGCATTGGCTTCCGGTCCCGGGGGAGAAGGTGTGGCAAAGGCGATACCGCCGATGACCATGGACTTGAAAGTTTGGGCATTGAAATCCAACTTGAAAAACCGCAAGTCGGCTTTTACCCCGCCGGCATTCCAAAACATGGAGTCCGTTCGTACCAAGGGGGCGAAGTTGGTTTCGATGAGCAAATGGATTTTTACCGTGGTGGCGTCATCGGCCAGCACGAAATAGCGGACCGACCCCACTTCCACACCGCGGTAATAAACGGGTGAGCCGACCGACAGCGTCGGCAGATGCGGGGTGGTCAGGGTGACTTCCAGCCCGCCATGCGGGGCGTCCAGAATAGGCGGCTGTTCCGCACCGATGAAGGTTTTTTGTTCCCGGCTATTCCCCCGGTCTGTGGCCGGCTGGATTTGGATGTACGGACCGGACACGACGGTTTCCAAACCATGCAGCCCAGTCGCTCCGATTTCGGGCCGGACCACCCAAAATACCGACCCTTCGCGCGCCAGGTTTTTGGCGGAGGCCGCAAGCCTCGCTTTAACTTCCACGCGCTGTCCGTCCGGTGTCAGGCCCACCGAGCGCACCTCTCCCAAGCGGACACCGCGATACATAAGGACCGTTTGATTGGCTTGAATCCCGCTGCCATTGTTAAAATAAATCGTGATGAGCGGTCCCGATTGGCGCACGCTTTCAATGACCAGCCAGGCCGAGGCGATGGCCGCGATCACCGGCACGATCCAGATGATTGACGGCCGTTGCGGGGTCTTGATTTTTGCACGGGGCAGGTGAGGCGTGGCCGGTTCGGTTTTCATTGCGTTGCTCATGACTTTTCGTCCTTCCAGATCACAGCCGGATCAAAACTCGCGGAGGCAAACATGGTGAGTACGACCACGGACGCAAAAGCCACGATGCCAGGACCCGGTATCACCGTGGCAAACCGCCCAAACCGGATCAAGGCGACCAGGATGGCCAGTAAGAAAACGTCCAGCATCGCCCACGGGCCGATTTGACAGATGACTTTATAAATTCTAGTACGCAGCTTTTGCCAGCGTAGCCCCCGATTGCTCACAAGAAAAAACAACCCCAGCAGTTTCAGCAGGGGAATCAGGATGCTGGCGGCAAAGACAATTGCGGCTACATACCACATATGGTCGGTATAGAGGGCCTTGACACCGCCCCAAACCGTGTTTTCCGAGTGGCGCCCCAAATATTCCATGATCATGATCGGATAAATATTGGCCGGCACATATAAGAACAGGGCAGCCAAGGCCAGGGCCGCCGTGCGGCTCCGGGAGTCATTTTTTTGCCGCGGAAACGCCAACCCGCAACGGGCACAAAAAGCCCGATGGCGGGCGGGAATATCTCCCAACGCTTGAACCAGTCCACAGGTCTCACAAGCAATTATTTTGTCCTCTGGCATCATTCTTTTTAAAGCCCAATCCGTGCCAACCTACATTTTCCCACCTGAACATGCCCAATGCGACCTAATATTATGCATTTTGAGAAGGCACTGGTTTAACCTTTCTCTGCATTTCGTTGGTTTTAGCCGATATACGCCAGGAAAATCCTGGGCATTTCCGGCTATTTTGCCCGGCCCGCAACGTAGCGGTTTCAGTTCCCGTCTTTCTTATCA
Source organism: Candidatus Sulfotelmatobacter sp. (assembly GCA_035485115.1). Taxonomy (GTDB): domain Bacteria; phylum Verrucomicrobiota; class Verrucomicrobiia; order Limisphaerales; family UBA11358; genus UBA11358. Next base: position 38,167 of record DATHOG010000229.1, read on the forward strand.
ATCTGTTCAACCGTTGCCGGCTGGTCGAGTTTGGGCGTCAGCGCATGGACGAACGCATTTTCCAGCAAGGTGGCCGCGCCCGTCCAAAGTCCCACGCTTGAATTTGTGTTCGATCCGGAAATCGGGATCTTTGCGGCGAGCCGGTCATTTGAATGGTTTTTAAATATGGTGGCCGCGCCACCAACGACGGCCTGCCAAAAAATCTCCAAAACATTTTTTTCCCGATCCTTCTCCCATTCAAAAACGTTCAAGTCGGTGAAAAAAACTTTAAAATAGCCGTCATACGCATCCTGGTCCTCCGCCACGGAGAGATAGAGCGCGAAGTTGCCGCGCTCCACGTCGAATTTGCCATAGGCCCGAAGAAAATTATTCAAATCAACCAGGTTCACATTGGTGACCCCGCAGTTGATCTCAAAAGCCGGCCTGGGTTTGAGCAGGTTCATGTGCAACTGCAGGTCCATCCGGCCATTGCCGAAGATCGAGCCGTGGGCGTTGACGCCGGAGGGAAGTTTATCACGCACATCCCGGGCATTGCTCAAGTTCGTGGCGGTGACAAAAACCCGGCTGGCATAAATGTCCACCGGCGGTTTGGAGGCCGGGTTTTGAAAGTGGACTTCCCCGTTGGTGATCTCCAGACGGTTTAAATCGAAGGGAAAAAGGCTTTCCAGCATTTTGCCCCAATCCTCCTCCTTGCCGCTTTGCGACTGGTCCGGAGTGGGACCCTCCACAAAATTAACCTTGGGCTGCCGCATGACCACTTCGCCAACCACCGAGCCGTGAAAAAGCTGGCGCCATTCGATGGAAAGCTCGACTTCATCCGCGGCGAAGAGCGGCGAACGGACATTGCCATCCCTTTTGAATATTCCAACCTGATAGATCCGATAACCACCGCGCCATAGTCTCATGCGCACGTGTCCGATGCTTCCGCTGTAATCCTTGGATTTATTCAACGCATGGTTGACATAGGATTGGACCGCATAGGGCAGGGCAAGCCGGACTGCCACCAGAACGAGGAAAATGACCAGAATCCAGCGACTCCAACGCGATATGAATCGCGAGTACGGACCCAGGTGGGAAAACCATTTAATCATAATGTCAGGTCGACCGGTGCGGAAGGCACCGGCCAATGATCAACGCCCGGAAAAATCTGACTAATGGACCTGGACTTTTGGAACCTCAATCGTATTGGCGTGGTCAATGACACCAAACACGTGCAAGAGCCAGACGACAACGCATATGACAACCACAACGTTGAGGATGTTCTTGATCTTTCCATCCATCGGAATGTAGGAGTTAACCAGCCAAAGGAGAACGCCCACGACGATCAGGGTGATGACGACATCAATGAGAGGCATAAATTTTGTGGTCCATCAGGCGGGGAGGTGGGGGGCCTTCCCCGCCCTTTGATGGCTGTGTTTGGTCAATCCTTGACGGTGATGTTGTTTTCCACGTCCTTCACGCCCTCAATGCTTTTGGCAATCGAAGCGGCGCGGCCTTTTTGAGCGTGGGTATCAACAAAGCCGCTCAATTGCACGTCGCCCTTGAAAGTCACGACATTGACGCCTTCATATTTGTATTCCGCATCATTAGATAATGCGTCCTTCACGCGCATGGAGATGCCGTGGTCATCAATCGCCTCGCCGGTGCTTTGGTGGTAGCGATCGCCGGCGCAGCCGGTGAAAACCGGCAGCATGGGAAGCATGCCGATACAGAGAACAACGCCGAGCATTTTTGAGGTTAGTATAGTTTTCATATTTGGTTTTAGTTTGTGTTTCGGTAACTGAATATATTTAGCGTTTAGGATGCCAATCGATATTGAGCGCATCTGCGATAAAAAAGGGCGGTTTGCAACCGGAGAGCAGGTAATTTGCAAATAAAAAAAACCAGATGATGCAATAAGCAAGGAATTGGAAACAACTCTGTGAATTTTGCCCGCCCTCAATCCTGCGGATCCTTTTTAATCTTTTGATCCTGCCGGAAGATGCTGATCAATAACCAGACGCCGCCGCCGGCCGCCGCCAAAAAGCAAATAATGGCCAGTGCGGGGTAGCCAAAGACTTCAGAGCTGGTCTGGATCCGCATCAGCATGGATGCGCCCACGATGAGGGCGGCCAGGATGATGCCGGCGGTGATGCGATTCGCAATTTTCTGAAAACCGTCCACAATGGTCTTGGCGTCGGTCGCCTTGACCTTGATTTCCAGTTCCGAATTGGAAATGCCGTCCAGGATCCGGTTCAACTTGCCGGGCAGGCCGGTGACAAAATCCTTGGTCTCCAACAGCGAAGTGAAAACGCCGGCGCGCGAGAAATTTTTCCCCATGCGGCGAACCATCAATTCGGACACGTTTTTGCGGATGGAGGCCTGCGGGTCAAATTCCGGATCAAGGATCTTGCCGACTTCATCCAATTGTAACAGGGTCTTTCCGAGCAGGGTCAACTCGCTGGGCACCATCAATCCGCTGTCGATGGCGTTACGGCTGACACCCAACAAGGATTTTCCGACATTCATCTGCCGGAGGTTTTGGTTGAGGTTGAGCGCCATGATCTGGCCCAAGTGACGGCGAAATTCCGCCGGCTTGAAAAGCTCCGTCTTTTGGCTGATGCGGATGACGATGTCACCGGCCAGTTCGCTGTTGCCCTCACTGACGGCCATCAAAAGTTTCAGGAGGTTTTCCTGCATACCGGGCGTGGTATGTCCCACCATGCCCAGATCGAGCAGGGCGATGCGCCCGTCGGTGGTGATAAAAATATTTCCCGGGTGCGGGTCGGCGTGAAACAAACCATCGAGCAGGATTTGTTTCAGATACGCGCGGAACAGTTCTTCGGCCAGCGGCCGGTCCTTGAGTTCAATCCGGACCACCGGACTCAATTTCGTGATCTTGCACCCCGAAACCTGGTCCATGGTCAAGACGTGGCGGGTGCAGTAATCATTGACGGGCTGGGGCACTTGTATCAGCGGAAACTCTTTTAGATTTTCACCCAATCTGGACAGATTTTGCGCCTCATACTCGTAATTGATCTCCTGCTGGATGGTAAGGCGAAATTCTTCCAGCACCGTCAGAAACTGGTAGCGCCGGCCCAGCTCCGTATGCGCATCAAAAAAGCCGGCGATCTCCTCCAATACTTCAAAATCCTCGGCGATGATCTTGCGGATGCCGGGACGTTGTACTTTGACAACCACGGCCCTGCCATTTCGTAAAACGGCGGCATGAACCTGGCCCAACGAGGCGGCCGCAATCGGCTTTGGATCAAATGATGAAAACGCCTTCGATATGCGCACCCCCAGTTCGGCATGGACGATCTCTTCAACGTCCTCGTAGGGGAAGGGCTTCACCTTGTCCTGAAGGCGAACCAAGGCCTTGAGATAGGCTTCAGGCATCAAATCGGGCCGGCTGGCAAGGATTTGGCCGAGCTTTACATAAGTGGGGCCCATCGCTTCGAGATCATCCGCCAATTGTTCCGGCCCGGCCTCCTGCGAGGTGGCAGCCGCCTTGATTTCGTTGGGATCAAGTGTTTGAATTGCTCCCATTTGCTGCACCAAGTCAGACCGGCCGTATTTCCACAGGAGGGTGGCGATTTCTTTGTAACGCTTAAGGTGACTGGCTGAGAATTTCATTATCTTTTTTCTAAGCGCAATACATACCACATATCGAACCCCCAAGTTTTCGTTGAACAAGGCCGGGGCTCATTGAAGCATCGTGCAATCTGCACTTTGTGAATTCAAAAACAGGGCAAATTACAAGGGCGCGAATGGTTAATTAGTGATTTATCGAGTGGTGCAACTGTTGCTTACGTTCCGCGTGTGAAATGCTTTCATTGTGATAATTGCGGCATGATGGTTTTTTTCGAAAACGAACATTGTGTGAAGTGCGGCGAGAGTCTCGGTTTTTTTCCAAGCACGTTGGAAATAAGAACCTCGAAGAAGGCTGCCGGTTCCTGGCGCGATTGCGCCAACAAGGATAAATATCAGGTGTGTAATTGGATGGTGGCAGAAGGTGACAATTCGTCGTTCTGCCTGGCCTGTAGTTTAAACGAAATCATTCCAGATCTTACGATCACCGGCAATCGCGAGCGTTGGTATAAGCTGGAATTGGCCAAGCGTCGCTGTCTGTATACGTTTCTGCAATTGGGCCTGCCGTTTCAAGCCGGCGGGGGAAATAACAGCCCCGCTTTTCGTTTTCGCTTTCTGGGTGATGCGCCCGGTTCGCCGCCTGTTCTGACCGGGCATGATAACGGCATCATCACCATCAACATCGCCGAGGCGGATGAAGATGAACGGGAACGCCGCCGGCTCAAGTTACACGAACCCTATCGCACGCTGGTCGGCCATATGCGGCATGAATCCGGGCATTATTATTGGGACCGGCTGATTGCGAATTCGCCACACCTGCCGAAATTTCGCGAACTATTCGGTGATGAACGCGTTGATTACAATGAATCGCTTCAAAGATATTATCAACAAGGTCCGGCTGCCGATTGGGCCGGCCGGGCCGTGACGGCCTACGCCAGTTTGCATCCATGGGAAGATTGGGCGGAGACCTGGGCGCACTACCTGCACATCGTGGATACCTGCGAAACGGCTGCCGGTTTTGGGCTGACCGTGGCAACGGACGGATCGACCGCACCGGCGACGGATTTTGACAAGCTTTTATCATCCTGGCTGCCGTTGGCGTGCGCCGTGAATTTCATCAATCGCGGAATGGGCCTGCCTGATCTTTATCCGTTCGTCATCACTGACGTCGTTGCCCAAAAGCTGCGATTCGTCCACGAATTGATCCAAAGGAAGTGACCGCGGATTTATTCGCTCTTTTTGGCGGCCCCGAAATCGTACTGAAACAGCAGGCCGACGCTTTGTGCGCCATCTTCACCATGCCGCAACGCATTGAAGCCGTAGCCGTAACGGACAACGATTTGGAAGTTCTTTTTGGGCGGGGCAAATGTCAGGGCGCACCCCGCGCCGCTCTGCCACCGGTCGGGCTGTTCATAACCCGGAAGATATCCGACATTGGCCGAGGCGCCCTCCACTTTGAATTTAAAAAGATGTTTGGGGTCGAGCGGGACTTCGTAGGCGGCATAAAGATGGACGAACTTTTTGGCGGTCAATTCTTCGTAATAGTATCCCGGTATTATCAGCGGAAATTCTGAAACCAACGGCAGCACGCCGCCCAAGCGCCAGGCGTTCAGCCGGTCCGGATCGGTGGAACCACCGGCCGTGACGGCAAAGGAAACTTTCTGGCCGCTGTTGGTCCACGTATAGTTCATTCCGGCATAGGCCCAATAAAGGCCCGTCGCCGGACTGAGCTGGCGATCGCCGGCATAGCCATAACTGTCTTCACCGTCGTCAAAACGCCATTGCCTCTGATACCACACGGACATTTCCAGACCCAGATCGGGATAGAGAACGGGTTCCTTGCCGGCGAACCGGAGACCGACGCGGGTATAGGCCATGGGTTGGGTGCCCGGCGTTTCAAAAGCGTCATCCGTTGTGCCATCATGTTCATAGGCGGAATAGCGAAATCCGCCGCGGGCGACCAAATTAAGGGGGATCAACATACCCGGATCGAGCAATTGATAAATACTCAATGAAATATCGCCATCATGACCGTCAAAACTTTCGCGTTTCAGATATTTGCCCTGACGGACTTCATAATACTCGTCGCCATAGAGTCCACCGGAAAAGCCGATGCCCACATCCGTATAGCGTGAAATCAGCTGCTTGAAGCCCAGTTCCCCGTCCAAATAAACCGGCGCCACGGCCAACCGCAAGACGACGTTGGTGCGTACAAACTCCGGGTTATTATAATAATAATAGGCATATACGGCTTGTGGTCCCTGACCGGCCAAGGGCTGATCATAGCCCAATTCAATGAGATTACGGCGTTCCGGGTCGAGCTGGGCGAGACAATCCAATCCCGCAAACAGGCTTATGATTAAACAAGTTGTTAATAAGATCCTGTTTCGCGTAATTGTCAGCATGGCGTTTTTTTCCTAGCTAGCAGTGTGCCGAAATGCACGGCCAACTTCGGTTTTCAGGTTCAATTCGTGCAGATTTCAAGGATGCAACTTGCAAACCGGTGAAGCCGATGGGGTGCATTCTGCTGCCTACTTTTCTTGCAATTCCAGCGGTTATGCCGCCATCAGCGGCAAAATGATGAAAACCCACGATGATTTGCCATGGCACAGGTTTTGCAGATTGATTTAAAGTTAAAGTCATCAAAGCAGCAAACAAACTAACTGAAAGAAAAATTTATGAGCGCAACATCACTTAAAATCAAAGGCAACTGGAACATCATCAAGGGAAAGCTCAAACAAAAATATGCCAAGCTTACGGATGATGACCTCCAATACGTGGAAGGCAAGGAAGACGAATTGATCGGTCGAATCCAGAAGCGCACGGGCCTCGGAAAGGATGAGGTCATCATCGTGGTTGATGAGTTCGGCGAAAACTAAGAACAAACAAGCCGTTTAATCAAAAAATTCAAAGAAGAAAGGTAATACTATGAACAAAGGAATTGGCATTGCGTTATTGGTGGTTGGCGTCTGCTTGATCGCCTATGGCATCGATGCGTCCAACTCGGTCAGCTCAAGTGTGTCGCGAACGTTCACCGGGTCGCCCACAAATAAAACGATGTGGCTGCTGCTCGGCGGTGTCGCCTCGGCGATTGTCGGCGCAGTCATGACCTTGCGGCCTTCCGGCAAGGCCTGAATGAAACATTTCACCCATATTAATGATTATGCATACTGATCTTGAAGACAAAAGAGTTGCCATCCTGGCAATGGACGGGTTCGAGCAAAGCGAACTGGAGGATACGCGTGCGGCATTAGAGGAGGCGGGCGCGGATACTTATGTCATATCGCCGACCGCCAATTCCATCAAAGCCTGGAACAAAGACGGCTTTGGTGACATCGTGGCGGTGGATGTGAGGCTTGCGGACACGAGTGTTGATGAATTTGATGCGCTGCTGCTTCCGGGCGGGGTTATGAATCCTGACAAGTTGCGGACGGTACCGGAGGCGGTGGACTTTGTGCGGGCTTTCTTTGAAGCCGGCAAACCGGTTGCCGCCATCTGCCACGGCCCGCAGATGTTGATCGAAGCGGAAGTGGTGCACGGACGGAAAATGACTTCCTTCCATTCCATCAAGACGGACCTTATCAATGCCGGCGCCCTATGGACGAATGAAAACGTGGTGGTGGATCACGGGCTGATCACCGCACAGAAACCCGCCGATATTCCTGCTTTTAATAAAAAGATGATCGAGGAATTTGCCGCGGGGATTCATGCGGGCCAGCACGCTTGAAAGGGCAGGCATATGCCGGACGCAGAGACGTTGAGACGCGCGCGAAGAGATGCCAGGCAAGGCAAATCGGCCTCCACCCAGGCCGGTGAGTTTGTGCGCGAAGAATTTCATCACACCCGCAAGGGTGTGCATGGTGTCAGGTCGGCACGGCAGGCCATTGCGATCGGTCTTTCGAAGGCCCGTCGTGCCGGGGTAAATTTGCCGCCGCCGCGCCGGGGAACGGCGAAGGTGCGGAGACAGGCGGAGCATGATCTGGAAAAAAGCCGGGGGCACGGGGCAAGGCGTCCATCGGCCAGGCGTTCCCGCGCAACATTGCGGGCGCTCAAACGCGAGGGTACTGCGGGAGCATCGCATCGCGCCATTTCGCGTCAGGCGCATCGCAGTTCCAGAAACCATACAGCATCCGAGCGATCCGCTGCCGCACGTAAGGCGGCCCGGACACGCAAGGCAATCATTTCAAAGAGATGATCGAAAAACTTAAATCGGGCAAATTTCGTCTCTACTCACGCAAGCGCAATCCGTCCACTGGTAAGCGGCGCAATCTGGGTACATTTGATTCCCGGGCCGCGGCCGAACAACATGAGCGCCAGGTGCAGTTTTTCAAGCATCACGGTTGACCGGAAACCATTAAGACGAATGGGAGACACGTTTTCGTTGGAATCCAAACCTGCACTAAACGCAAAGGCGCAGAGAACGCCAAGGGACGCGGAGAAAAAGCTGAATTATAAAAATACAACAAAACTATTCTTTTTTACCCAAATCTGCGAACTGTTGGCCCAGATCAATCAAGGTCTTGAGGTTTTCAAGTATCAGCCGATTTACCTCAGATTCCTTTACAACGTCATTTCTGATCGCAGCAGCAAGGTTCCAACTCGCCTCACCCAAGACGTATTGCTTGTAGAGGTCTCTGGAAACTCCATCGTGGAATTGATGGATTCGCTCATTTAACCCAAACACATCTATCTCACCGCGCCGCCAGGATTCAAACTGGTCTTGCAAATCTGCGACAGCTTTTGCCAGTTCTCTCTCATAAGCCAAACCCGCCAATTTCCGAACCTCTTTAAGCTGAGCTTTGGTTAGTGTTCGCGCAGTCATACTCAATCCAATTTCCCGACAAGTAGCTCCGACCGCACCTGTTTGTCAATTGCAAAACTAGCCTATTAAACGCAAAGAGACGCGGAGAAAAAGCCGAATTGCAAAATACTACAAAACTAGGACCTCTTTTCGGTCTTTTGGAAAGCATGGCCGTTTTTGGTTCTAGTAAACACAGTCATGTTTAATTGTTGACAATAATTTTATGGTTGGCTATAGTGGGTTGGCCAATGAGTTGGTTGGTGATAGTTGGCGGGGGCCAAGACTGACGGGCGCACCACTCTGGTGCCGGGCGTCGGAATTTCGGATTGGCGATGGCTAATCGCAGATTTGCGGGTTCCTCCTGCGCCAAGGCTTCCATCTTCGCTGAAGCTACGGTGGACCAGATGGAGGACAGGGTGTTCTTTGACATAGCCACAAAGTGGCAGTTGGGAGACAAGAGTTGCTCGCTGGCAAGAAACGCGGGCGTGGGTTTGAATGGCTCGAATCGAGTCATTCAGACCCGCCCGGCGGCAAGTCGGCCTTACCATGTCCGATCTGAATTGGAAGCAGAGGTATGCAAATAAGACGTAAAATGATGATGGGCAAAATGGATCAGGCTGCGACGGAAGTTATTATCAGGCTGGTGTTTAGCGTGGAATCGGCATTCCTGGAAACATGAAATTTACCAAACGAAGCCACCGTTTCCGCATAAACATTAGGTTTCTTTGATTTGGGTTAGTCGAAAAAAGCCACCGGCGGGGCCGGTTGGGCGATTGAGTGCTGGAAATTGGAGTGAATCAGGCTAAATCCAACCAAATCCAACCAAAATAGTGACGGGTGAGGGGGGCATTCGATTTTCCCGGATCCAGTTCAACGGATGCGAGTTTGGTAAATTAAAAAAGGAAGGTGAAAATTGTTTGTTTAGGCAACTTGCGAGTGTCAACGGTTTACCAATTTTTACTCACAAGCTTCCCAACCATCCCCGAATTTCACCTTCCACGTCTTGTTAAGCTAAAGGCGTGCCAGCAGCGTCTTATGCGGTTTTTCCAAAAAATTCAAAGGGTCATTTGCAAATTGCAAAATATCACATCCTTTCGGGAGCATTTTGCATCGATGCGCGGCTGGAATCCACAAATTCATATGGCTGGATCTTCGTCTGCATGCAATTCGCAGGTTTTTACGCATGGCACAGGCAAAGCTTTAATGAACATGCAGAGATTCGCGACCTATGAGGGAAGCGTTCGGAAAGGTCTTATATGAAAATTAAAGACATTCTGACACCGGAACCGCAGTGTGTTGGTCCTGAAGACAGCCTGGCCGAGGCAGTTGCCACGATGAAAAAGGTGGATGTTGGATTTCTGCCGGTCTGCAATAGTCAACGTGTGATCGGTGTGCTAACCGACCGTGATATTGTCATCCGTGCAGTGGCAGAAAATCTCGACCCTAAAACCACCCGGGTCTCGGAAGTGATGAGCGGGGACATTTTTTATTGTTTTGCCGATCAAAGCATTGAAGAAGTTGCTGAAATCATGGCGACCGGCCGGGTTCGCCGCCTGCCGGTTCTCAACCGGGACAGGCATTTGGTTGGAATCATCTCGCTCGGTGATTTGGCTGTGCGCTATGCCGGGAGTGAAATTGCCGCCCGTGTTCTCATGAGAGTTTCCAAGGGCATAATGAAGTAGGGCGCAATCGTACGATTATCGCGCCGCCAGCGGGCTTTTTGCCTGTCATCAATTGCATATTTCAAGATGCAATTATGTACCGGTTGATCGGGTTTTCAAATTCCCTTGAAATTTTGCAAGTGACGGGTTGGCATTCTTATAGCTTTGGCAAATCACATCTTCGATAAATTGAACTGCATGAAACCAGTTATGAAAAGTTTGGCCACTGAATATTCAAATTATGCCGCGGTTTCCATCCCATCAATGGCGACCATAAAAAAAACGACCCGCGCCCAGTGGTCCGGTCTATGGCGGGCTTTTCGGGCATTGCGCACGCTCTTGGGCGAGAAGCAGGCGTTAAAACTGATTGAAACGCACTGCCGGCATGACGCGTTGCTGATTCTTGAAGTAATCCTCTAAGCCAAACACATTATGAGCACCCAGCAAGCTTGCACTTTCCCCATCCGGTCGAAATCAGATGAATACCGGCTGTGGGCGCTGGTCTGCGAATATGCCAGCCGCCTCGATTTCCAGTACGGCGGCAAGAACAGTGCGCCTATTTTATTTACCAAGGAAACCGCCGGTCTGCCCCGTGCAGAATCCCGGAAATCTTTATTGGCTGAATAATTTTACGGAAATTGTCCGGCTTCAAAGAGGGGCGAATACCGTCAACAGAGTTTGATCAATTCAACCTTCCCGCAATGGCCCATCCGGTGCGGCGGGGGTTGACTACTACCAACCAAGGTTTTTCCTAAGGGCGACAAGGAACACCCCAGTCGCGATGTGGCGTGAGAAGCGGTACTAGTCCTCATGCCCAAAGCGTCTAAATACCACAACTCCTGCGGTACAGGAGTTGCAGCCTATTTATCGCGAAGCAAAGGACTTGTAAAAACCGTCCTTGGAGTAGTTTTTTTAGCCTGGCTTCTGAACCCTGCGTCAGCGACCGCCGCGTTGGTTTCTCCCGCCCTCTATGACGTGGTGGTGGGTTGGTTGACATCCGCAGACCCGCAAGTGACCGGTTACCACATCTGGTATGGAACGGCGCCAGGAAATTATTCGAACAATATTCTTCTGGGAAACGTGACGAGCGTGACCATCACTGGATTGGCTGCCGGTGTCACCTATTATTTTGTCGTAACAGCCTATAACGCGACCGGAGCGGAAAGTGCTGCTTCCAGCGAAGTCAGCTTTGTGCCGGGAATTCCGTTTGCCCAATTTAATGGTTTGGCCGGCGGGTCGGCTACCCTGACATTGACGGGGCTAATCGGGCACACCTATGAAATTCAGGCCACGGAGGATCTCTCGACCTGGTATGTCATCGGGACGGCCACGCTCGGAGTGGATGGGACGGCGAGATTTACCGATACCAACGCCAACAAATACACCAAACAATTTTATCGCACCCACGATACGTCATTATGAAACCCGGAAAACAAATACGGATCAGCTTCCGCGCTTGTCCATGCGTTCGCTTTTCTGTGCCCGTGCGCCATGCTTTGACCCCGCATGAATTTTGGCGATTACTGGTTGAGTTGGCCATAACATCGCGTACCCGCCGTCGCGCCGGCAACTTGCTGAAGCAACTGAAGTTGAACCGCCTGCCGGGCCGGTACATATGGAATGCCCCGGGCTTTTTTCCGGCACCAAACCCGCGGGTGCCGCAAAACTTTCGAGGTGCAAAAAATCTGCCCCGATATGGCAGGTTGCTTAAATTCCACCGCGGTGCCCGCCGTTCCCGGAACCGATCATCGAATCAAGGACGGCAGACGCTGCAAGCGGCTCGTCGATTTATTGTTCAATAAAAATCAACCAAGCCCCGTCAATAGTCCGGGATGCCGCACGGATTTGGCCTGGCACCAATCCAGAGCAAAGGCAATTCGGATTCCTGATTTTGGACGTCCGTGAGCATGGACGGCCCGCCAGAATTTCGGCTCGCGATTTCTGACCATGGTTGGGAACTTATTCCACCCAAACGGTCGATTCTGTTCTCATCTTTTATTTCCCTGGCTTGAGCAAACGGATTTGCTGTGAACACACTTTTTACTTCGAGCCTGATGGCAGTCGCATCGCCGGAGTTTTGATTCGGTTGATCCAACGCCATGGTCCTCGCGGCTGCGCATAGCGTAAGCGCCACAATGTATGATGTTGTTTTCATATGGATTAAACCTCGTCCTCTTCCTCGCGGTGTCAAGTCGGCCGGCGCGCGAAAAATGTTTCAGCGAGAGCTGGTTGCGCTTTGCAATCCAAACCCCGGCAACTGCGCATAATGCAATCTGCCAACGCGGCCTATCATTGGTGAAAGGCTGTGAAAACATCGGTTTAATTGCAATTCATGATAAGGCACGAACCCTGCGAATCAGATCCTAAGTGAAGAACGGTTTAAGTCTTGTTTGGAATCGAATTTGATTTGCGGCAACGACCGCGTTTGAGAAAGGATATTTATGTTAGGCTGGACACTTATATTTTTGGTCATCGCATTGGTGGCAGGGGTTCTGGGTTTTAGCGGCGTTGCAGGCGCTGCCATCGGAATCGCCCAGACCACCTTTGTGATCTTTCTGGTTTTATTTTTGGTATCTCTGGTCATGCGGCTTGCTTCCAAATGACCTCCCGGCACAACACACACAACTAAAACTGGAAAAGGAAATCACCGTATGAAAAACTTACATTTCGCAACCATGGCCGCCGCGCTTACGCTGCTGATAGCCGGCTGTGATAAATCAAATACGTCCGTGGACAATTCGACCGGAGTCGATACAAATTCGACTGCCACGGACACCGCAACCAACGCCTGGCAAAAAACCAAGGAGGCGACCACCAATGCCTGGGATGCCACCAAAAATGCCACGGCGAACGCCTGGACTGACATCAAAGAATCAATGAGTTCGGCCACGGATTATACCTATGAAAAGAAGGATCAATTCGTGAGCAGCGCCCAGGCCGATCTGGACAGTCTCGACCAAAAAATCCAGTCCATGTCGGACAAGGCCGATGACAGCTTGCGCCAAAAACGGGCCGCGTTGGATCAAAAATTGACCGATGTCAAAAACGCCACCCAGGATAATTGGAACACTGTCCGGGACTCCTTCGTAAGCGCCTATGATGACACGAAGAATTACGTCAAACAGGCTTGGAGCGGCACTTCGACCAACAGTCCTTAAGCAGTTTTTTAAAATGGGAGGGGCGTGCCTGAGTCAGGCATTCCCTTCTCATTGCGGTTTAATGTTTTCGTTTATAGACATGAATCATTCCATTGCAGTTTTACAACCCTACTTTTGCAAAATGCATCTGCCTGATGTCGGCGATCGATGTTTTCCCCTATTTTTCAACGTATTCAGGCTTAGGACTGGTTGGCACCAGAACCGCTAAATGATTCCTACATGGATAAACACATGTTACTCGAACTCACCATGGAAGAATCCGCAAACAATTCATCCGCCATAAGCAAGCAGCCGCCCTTGCGTATACTGCTTGTGGATGACGATGCCGACTTGCGAAAGCTGTATGCCCATGTGCTGACAATTTCCGGGTATGAGGTGGACACCGCCGAGGACGGTGAAGCCGGCTGGCATGCGCTCTACGCCGAAAGTTTCACCCCCGATGGCTATGATCTACTGATCACCGATAACAGCATGCCAAAATTGACCGGAGTGGGACTGATCAAAAAAGTGCGGTCCGCCGGCTTGAATCTGCCGATCATCCTGGCATCGGGAAATGTCCCGGAAGATACCGAAACGCTCCGGCTCGCGGCCGTCTTGCCAAAACCATTCATGGCCGACGAGTTGTTGCAAACCATCGATAAAATTTTTCACCTCCGCACCCCGAAAAATAAAAAACCTCAGTCAAACCAATAAAACCACGATCACAATATGAACACGTCCATCACACTCCGTCTCAAACATCTTCTGCCGGCCATCCTGCTGGCGTTTCTGGCCATGCAGTTACAAACTGCCCGGGCCGATCAAACGAATACCCAGGGCCAGCTAACGGAAAGGGATTACAAATTTGTGAAGTCGGTCTTGAAGGGTGGCTCGATGGAAATCACTCTCGGGCAGCTGGCTTCCCAGCAAGGAACCAATCAATCGGTCCGCGCTTTCGGCGATCGAATGGTCCAGGACCATCAAAAGGCCAATCAAGAACTGACCCAGCTCGCCACCCAGAAAGGCGCAACCCTTGAGGAGCCCATGAACAAAAAGGCCGACGCCATGGCGGCGCACTTGCGTGAACTATCGGGAACGGAGTTCGACAAGGCCTACATCAAAATGATGATCAGTGACCACAAGACAGTCATCAAAGAATTTCAAAGCGAAGCCGCCAAGGGTGATGATGCCGACCTGAAAAATTGGGCGACCCAAACGCTTCCCACCTTGCAGGAACATCTGCGGCTGGCCGAGAGCGCCAAGGCGGATATTGATTCTGCCAATCCCCCGATTAGCGCGCAGTAAGTATCGAATCCGTGCGCGAATTCGATGAACGCTTGCGAAAACGGAATGCCGGCAGGGAAACGTGTGCTTGATTGCACATTGATCCTGCTGGCGTTTCCGCTGTTGGTGCCGTTGATGGGCGTCATCGCGCTCATCATCCGGATCAACTCGCCCGGGCCGATTCTCTTCCAGCAGCAGCGGATGGGTTATCGGGGCC
>DATHOG010000230.1:0-2686 GCA_035485115.1 Candidatus Sulfotelmatobacter sp.
CCAAAACCTTCCCAGGTCTTTCCGGGACTGATGCGCGGGATCATCTTGTGCCGGCCGATGAGCGAGCCGACGATATATGCGCCCATGTCGCTGAACTTCGTCACGAGCAGGAAATAAAGGACGTAGTATTTGCCGTCGCCATCCAGTCCGGGGAAATAAAAGATTTTCTGGATGAAGTTCAAAAGCCACGGCACATACATCAGGCCGAACAACGTCACCGCTATGGCCGTGATGCCGTTGGCATTTTCCTTCGCCAGAAACTGCCGCACGCACAGGCCGAGCACGAACAGGATCAGCAGGCCGGTCTCAAAATCATTCACGCGCGAAGGCGTATCATGGATACCCAGCCAGCCTTGAAAATGCGCGAATGTCCCCACCATGAGCAATACCCCGGCGGCGGCCCCTGAAAACTTGAAGCAAGCCAGCCGGCAGCTTTCCGCCAGCCCGTAAAATTCCAGCAAGCCGATCAGCGCCAGAGTCGTGATGAAAATGCCACAGACGCCATCCGACAAGATACGGTTCCCGGAAAACATCGCGCCGATGACCGCCGCCCATAGTAGGAGCGTCGAACCGGCGCGTCGCAGAAAAACCTGCGCTTTGCTGGGCTTGGGCGTGGCGTTGGCCGGCTCGGGCATGAACGCGAAAATTATCAGGCGCGCCGTGAAAAGCCAACGCGATTTGTCACCCGGGCATCCTGATTTGGTGGGGCGAGCGTCCTCGCGAGCCGTCGTGAGCCTTCGGTTTAAGCCGCTCGCGAGGACGCTCGCCCCACCCAGCTTCTTGAAATAAGGATACTACCTTTTCAAATCGCGGATTGCCGGACCGTGCCGGTATTTTCTACAATCGCGATAATGAACTATTTCCGCCTCGTCACCGTGGTGGCCATGTTGGGACTGCTGCCCCTTGCCGTGGCGGCAAAGGATTTCGATGTTCTCGACTTTGGCGCAAAAGGCGACGGCCAATCCCTCGATACCGCGGCCATCCAGCGGGCGATTGACGCCGCCGCCACGAACAACGGCCGGGTGGTGATCCCGCATTGGAAAAAATTTCTCACGGGTTCATTGCAATTGAAAAGCGGGATCGATTTTCATATCAGCGGCGAACTCATCATCAGCACCAACCCGGCCGACTATTCCGGCGATGCCGTCATCACCGCGGCGAACACCACCGGCCTGAGGATCACCGGCGGCGGAAAAATTTCCGGCCGTTCGCTCGAGTTCATGACCAGCTTCGACGCCGAGCATGATTTGTGGCTGTTCAGCGACTGGCGCCCGGCGATGTTCAAGCTGACCGGCTGCCGGGATCTCGTCGTGCGTGACATCACCATCGAGGACGCGCCGTCCCCGGGCCTGCAGTTGCTCAGGTGTGACAATGTGCTCCTGTACAACCTCACCGTGAAAAACCGCCTCGATGTGCCGGATACGGATGCCATCATTGCCGACCATAGCCGGTACGTGGGAATTAACAATTGCGACCTCGCCTGCGGTGATGACGCGATTGTCATCAAATCCACACGGCAAACGAACGAGCTTGGGGAGTGCGCCAACATCCACGTACAGGATTGCAAAATCCAGACGCAAAGCGCCGGATTGAAAATCGGCGCCGAAACGACCGGCAACATCCACGACATTACGTTCGACCGTTGCCAGATCATTTCCAGCGGCCGCGGCCTGTGCATCCAGCTCCGGGATGAAGGTGAAATATCCGACGTGACCTTTCGCGACATCAGGCTGGCTTCGCGCTACCACGCCGATTGGTGGTGGGGCCGCGGCGAGGCAATTTCCTTCACCGCGTATCCGAGGGATGCCGGCACCAAGATCGGCAAACTGCATGACGTGCTGGTGCAAAACGTTTCCGGCCGCGCGGAAAATAGCGTCCGCATCAACGGCAGCACGAACAGCCTCATCCGCAACGTGCGGCTGGATAATGTGGGGTTTGTTTTCACGCGCTGGAGCAAGTATCCCGGTGCCGTTTACGACAACCGCCCGACCAGGACTCACGTCCCGCTTGAGCCCCACGTTATGGACGCTTTCAACCTCCGTTTCGCGGAAAACGTGACGTTGTCGCAGTGCAGCGCCATTTGGGTGACGAATTCCCCGGATTATTACCGGGATTCCGTCGGCACGGAAGATTCCAAGGCCGTGAAAATCATCGGGTTTCGCGGTGAATCAGAGTCGCATCCCATCGATTTGAGGTGATTTCAACGACCGGCGCACCGTCAGGCATGTGTCAGTTTAGTTGGTAGGGACAGCGCGCTGCGCTGTCCCCGGCGGTAAAGCCGCCGGAAGGGATGACAAAGCGCGGATTTTACCACGTTCGTTGCGCCCGCTATACGGGCGCGGACGGCGCAGCGCGCCGTCCCTACCACATTGATCCACTACTCACCATCAAAATAGCTATTGCGGCAGGACGTTCTTCTGATATGCTTTGCGTTCCCCGTCGCCGGGTTCGGCGCAGGGGAAAACGGTTTCAGCTTCGTGTGAAGCAGTTGTCGCGGATGTTCCTCGACGATGGAAACCACAACAACATCAAACTAAAATCCTGTGTTCCGCAGGATGCTGCGTCCCGCAAGCGGGTTCGCGGTGAAACCAACGGAAAATTAGAAACATGATCACCATCGGAGTTAAGGAATTGTTGGACGCCGGCGTCCATTTCGGCCATCAGACCAAGCGCTGGAATCCCAAGA
>DATHOG010000231.1:0-3372 GCA_035485115.1 Candidatus Sulfotelmatobacter sp.
GGTATCCGCGCGGCCCGCAATGGCGAAGCCCGCGACGGTGAGGCACAGCACGGCAAGGATGGCGGTGAATTTTTTCATGGCATTGATGGTGTCCGGGGGATAAACACCAGCCCCGGCGGGAAGTTGCGCGACGGCAAAGGAGGTTGATTTTTCCCCAAAGTAGCAGAGAGTGTCGCGCAATGAACTGGCGCAATACGTTTTTGGTTCTTCTGCTGGCGGCGACAACGTCGGCGCGGGCATTCAATCTGTTCGGCGATACGCCCTCATCCGTGGCGGCGCACGTGAAGCGCAATGTCGTTTTTAGCGAGGCCGGCGGCGTGAAGCTGACGATGGATATCTACCTGCCGCGCGTAACGAATTCACCGGCGCTTCCAGTGGTGGTGTACGTGCACGGCGGCGGCTGGCGCATGGGCGACAAGAGCATGCTCGCGATGATGGCCGGCCCGATGGAATTGCTGCGGCGCGGTTATGTGGTGGTGGCGTTCGATTACCGGCTGGCGCCGGATTTCAAATTCCCCGCGATGCTCGAGGACTCGAAATGCGCGATACGTTATCTCCGCGCGCATGCGAAAGAATTCAATCTGGACCCGGCCCACATCGGCGTGATGGGCGACAGCGCGGGCGGGCATCTGGCGGAGTTGCTCGGGTTGACGGATGCGCGCGCGGGTTTTGAGGGTAAAGGTTGGACCAATGAATCGAGCCGTGTGGAGGCGGTGGTGGATCTGTACGGCCCCAGTGATTTCACGCTTGGCCCGACGAACCTGAACACGATGGCGGGCCGGATGTTCATGCAGGCGTTTGGCCCCACGAACGCGACGGACAGCATCATCCGGCGCGCAAGCCCGGCGTCATATGTATCCAGCAACGCGCCGCCGTTCCTGATTTTTCACGGCAACAAGGACGGCCTGGTGAATATCGAACAGTCCCGGTTGCTCTTCGAGCGGTTGCGCGCGGCGGGCGACGACGCGCAGTTCGTGGTCATCACGAATTACGCGCATGGTCGCGCGGCATTCGGCTTCGGCACGGTGCATCCGAACGATGCGGAGCGCGCAAAACTCATCGCGGATTTCTACGACCGGCATTTGCGGTAATGGTGGAAATAGCCCAGCCTTTCAAGGCTATTTTCGGTGGGAAGTAGTTTACATTCCCTCATTCCATCGCCCCGTTCCTCTTTCTCATAAAAAATTGAGGATGACGATGAGCACGAGGATGAGGATGATTCCCTTCTTTCCGTTACAAATTCACGATCGCCGGGTCGCCGTAAAGCGTGAACAGGCCGGTGCGCGTGATCTTCACATCCATCAGTCCGCCGCGATGGCGTTCGCTGCCGTCGAACAGCACGATCTTGTTGCAACGCGTGCGGCCGGTGAAACGCGCCGCATTCTTTTTGCTCGGGCCCTCGACTAGAATTTGCATCTGCCGGCCGATGTAGGAATCGTATTTGCGCTTGCCGATGGTGTTAATGGTCTCGAGCAGGCGATGGTTGCGTTCCTCGCGGATTTCCTGCGGCACCTGGTCGGGCATCTCCGCCGCCGGCGTGTCGCGACGCTCGGAATATTTGAAGATGAAGGCGTTGTCGAATTCAACCTCGCGGCAGAGGGAAAGGGTTTCCTCGAAATCCCCTTCCGTCTCGCCGGGAAAGCCAACGATGATGTCGGTGGTGATGCCGATGCCGGGTTTGGAGATGCGAAGTTTTTTGATGAGGTTCGAAAACTTTTCGCGCGTGTAGCCGCGGTGCATCAGCTTCAGGATGCGGTCGCTGCCGCTTTGCAACGGGATGTGCGCGCTCTCGACGAGCTTGGGCAACCGCGCATAGGCCTCAACCAGGTCATCGCCATAACCTTTCGGATGCGGCGAGGTGAAACGGATGCGTTGCAGGTCTTCAATCTCGTGAACGGCTTCCAGCAGTTGAACAAAACCGGATTTACCGTTCAAAATCGGAACTTCACGTTTGCCGTAGCTGGTCACGATCTGGCCGAGCAAGGTGATCTCCTTCACGCCGCCGGCGACGAGCTCGCGGCACTCGGCCACGATGTCGGGAATCGTGCGGCTGCGTTCCTCGCCCCGCGTGTAGGGCACGATGCAAAAGGTGCAATACTGGTTGCAGCCCTGCATGATGCTGACAAAGGCGGAGACGGATTTTGACGACTTGCCGTTGAGCAGATGTTCGCGGATGGTGGCCTCGCTCTTTTCCTCGACGGCGGTGTCCACGATTTTTTCGCGCCGGCCGGCGAGGAGCTCGTCGAGGTATTCGGCGGCGCGATGAAATTTTTGCGTTCCCAGGACCAGGTCCACGTCCGGAAGCTGGTCCATGAGTTCCCGGCCGCGGCTTTGCGCCATGCAGCCGAGGAAGCCCACGACCTGGTTGCGCCGTTCGTTGCGCGCGGTGCCGATGAGGTTCTTCATCTTGTTGATGGCCTTTTGCTCGGCGAAATCGCGCACGCTGCAGGTGTTCAGCAACACCACGTCCGCGACGCTTTCCGACGGCGCCAGCGAATAGCCCTTGGCCACGAGCTGCGCGGCGACGGCTTCGCTGTCGCGCTCGTTCATCTGGCAACCGTAGGTTTTGATAAAGACACTCGGCATGAATTCAGGCGGACAGAATAACATTTCTCAAGTCAATGAAAAGTTGAAACGTGGGGAAGCAACGCACTTGCGGCGCGTCGCCAAAGCTGTATTTTTCATCGTTACGCATGGAAGGCGAACTGATAAAAATCCTGTTGATCTGCGACGACGTTGAACTTTCGCGTCGCGTGGCCGGCTTTTTGCCCGATGCGGACCTGACGGTCGAGCCTTCGGTGGATGCGGGCCTGTCCATCCTGGCGACGAACAGCTTTCACGCCGTCGTTTTCAGCCTGGCGCGCGCCAATGCCGCCGCGCTTTTCCAGACCACCCTGCTCACCACGCGGGCGGCGGGCCTGCCGGTCATCGTCATCGGACCGGAAAACGATGAACATTTTCTCACGGAGGCGGTGTTTAGCGGCGCACAGGAATATATCGAGGCGGCAAAGATGGACGGCCCCACCCTGCTCCATGCCATCCGCGCATCCGTGGCGCGGCATCAGGAACGGCTCGCGTTGCTGGAGGAAAAGGAGAATTACTACGGCATTTTCGATCATCTGGTGGAAGGCATCTTTCGCACCACGGATGACGGTCATTACCTGCTGGCGAACGTGGCGCTGGCCAAAATCTACGGCTATGACTCGCCGGTGGAGCTGATGGCGAACATCAAGGACATCGCCGGCCGGCTTTATGTGGACGTGGCCCGGCGCGAGGAGTTCAAGCGCTTGATGCAGGAGCATGATACGTTGACCTATTTTCAATCGCAGATCTTCCGCAAGGACGGCAGCGTGATCTGGATCGAGGAAAACT
>DATHOG010000232.1:0-46409 GCA_035485115.1 Candidatus Sulfotelmatobacter sp.
CCACGGACACGTTTCACACGGACAACGAGGATAAGAAAGGCCCCGACCGTTATTTGAACCACGGTGACAAGGCCGATCCGTATGCACGTTTCATCGGCGGCGAATTCATCATCCATGGCGCGCAACAGGTCGCGACAAACACGGTGATTGATCCGAACTTTCCGGGCTTTGAAAACGTGGGCACCAATTTTGCGTTTCAAGAGGAATGGTATTCGCTAAAAGATTTTTCACCGGACGACCATGTGTTGACGGTGATCGACGCGCCGCACATGAAAGGCCCGATGTACAAGCGCCCGCCGTATCCGAACACCTGGGCGCGCATGGAAGGCAAAGGGCGCGTGTTTTACACCTCGATGGGGCACCGCGAGGATGTCTGGACCAATCCGAAGTTCCAGCAGATTCTCACCGGCGGCATCAAATGGGCGCTCGGCGAAGTTTCGGCGGACGTGACGCCGAACATCAAAACGGCCGCGCCCGGCGCTTATACAAATCCGATCTATCCCCAACCTAAATCTGGAAACTAACAGATAAATTGCGCGACGGTCGTCTACGCGGAGGGCCGGAGAAATGATTTTTAGAGCATTTTAAAATGAGTTGTATCCGCACGATCTCCCTCACCCTAACCCTCTCCCGCTGGGAGAGGGAACAGCCATGTTTGCCTTTCTTTTATTGAGCACAGTATTCTCCAATCCAGCCGCTGGTTTTCGTCTGAAGCTGCGAGCGTTTCTCCCTCTCCCAGCGGGAGAGGGCCGGGGTGAGGGAGAAAATTATCGAAAAACCAATGGTTAAAACTTATCTTAAATCGCTCTAATTTTTCGAACATGAACAAACATTCGCGCCGCAGTTTTCTCAAATCCGCCCTGCGCGGCGGAGTTGGCCTCGCGGTTTTGCCCCAGATCATCCCAGCGCGGTTGCTGGGCGCGGATGCGCCGTCAAAACGCATCCAGGTCGCGCAGATCGGCTGCGGACGCATGGGCCGCAGCGACCTGGGCAACGTGATGAATGAATCGCTCGCCAAGGTCATTGCTGTGTGCGATCTGGATTCCAAGCGCGCCGCCGGCGGACGGCAGATGGTGGAGGATTATTATTCGCAGATGGGCGAATCCGGCGCGACGGCGAAAATTTACCACGATTACCGCGACGTACTCGCGTCGCCGGAAATCGACGCGGTGGTCGTGACCGTGCCCGATCATTCGCACGCGCGGCTGGCCATCGCGGCGGCCATCGCGGGCAAGCATATCTATGTGCAGAAGCCGGTGACGTACAACATCGCCGAGGCCATCGGATTGCGGAAGGCGGTCGAGGCAAAGAAAATCATTTTGCAGACCGGCTCGCAACAGCGTTCAGAAAAGCCGTGGAAAAGTTTTCGCACTGCAAGCGAGGCCGTTCGCAATGGCCGGCTGGGACAGTTGAAGATGGTCAGGATCGGCGTAGGTCTGGACAAGCCCACCGGAAAAAAACCGCAACCCCAGCCGGTGCCGGATAATCTGGATTATGAGCGCTGGCTTGGCTCCGCGCCGGAACAGCCTTACATGGAAGGCCGCGTGCACCCGCAAAATAATCCCGGCGGTCGTCCGGGCTGGATCACGACGGAGGATTTCGGCCTGGGCATGATCACGAACTGGGGCGCGCATCATGTGGACATCACGCAATGGGCGCTGGGACAGGAACTTGGCGGGCCGAATACGGTCGAGGCGCATGCACAATTCCCACAAGATGATCTCATGACGGTGCATTCGACGTACCATGTGGAGATGCTTTATCCCGGAAACGTGCAGGTGATTCTCGACAACAAATTCGAAACGGGCATCCGGTTTGAAGGCGACGAAGGCTGGATTTTTTGCACCCGCAGCGGCGAAGACGATGAATCCAAGCCGGCATTACGGGCGAGCGACAAAAAACTGCTCGCACCGCTGGAAGCAAATGCGGTCCGCTGGATGCCGAGCCGGACACATCACGGCAACTGGCTCGAGAGCATCGTGGCCAACCGCCAGCCCATCGCACCAATCCAGCAATCGGCGCGCAGCCTCGAAGCCTGCGCCGCCGCGTGGATCAGCATGAAACTTAATTGCAAGTTGCAATGGGACACGGCGACGGAAATGTTCGTGAACAACGACGCAGCGAACGCCCTGCGCAACCGCAAGGCACGAAAAATTGAATATGATTTCGAGCAGGAGTTGAAAAACGCAGGCATTGTATAAACCCTCCCGGATTTTTTGTGGCGATTTCCCTTTGACGGTTACGCGGATTTTTTTACATTGCGGCCATGTCCGAAATCGTCAAATTCGTCACTCGCGGCGCGCACAGCGTCACGCCTGCCGTTGCGGAAAATGTTTTACGCCACCTGCCGCAGTGGAAACTGGAGTTCACGCAAATCAACGCGCCTAAATTTCCGCATCTGGTGGATCAGCTTGAATTCCTCGCCGACGCGGTCGAGGACGCGGTCGAGGGCGCTTACAAGGATCTGCCCTATGTCGCCGTCGCGCATTCGGTGTTCGCCTTGATCTACGCGCACAAGAAAATCGGGATCATCCCCGAAGGTGTTTTGCAACTGGATGGCGCCGATAATTCGAGCGTGGTGCGCGCGGTGCTGATCCAGAATGAAAAGGATTTTGCCATCTACGC
This sequence comes from Candidatus Sulfotelmatobacter sp., assembly GCA_035485115.1. Classification (GTDB taxonomy): domain Bacteria; phylum Verrucomicrobiota; class Verrucomicrobiia; order Limisphaerales; family UBA11358; genus UBA11358. The sequence continues at coordinate 2,626 of DATHOG010000232.1, forward strand.
CGGCAAACAGGGCGTGGACTGGGGACAGATCACCAGCCAGGCGTGAGATGAAATCATCGTCATCCTCATGCTCATCGTCATCCTCAAAATCCAAGCGAGGAAGAGGATGACGATGAGGATGAGTATGATTTTTTAGTTTATGCAGATTCCGCTTGTGATGACCATCATCAGCCCCGATCGCACGGGCCTGGTCGAATCCATCGCGCGCGCGGTGGCGGAACATGGCGGCAACTGGCTGGAAAGCCGGATGTGCCGGCTGGGCGGCGAGTTCGCGGGCATTCTGCGGGTGGAAATTCCGTCCGGGAACAAACCCGCGCTGCTGGCCGGGCTGCAAAAACTGCAATGCAACGGGCTGCAAATCGTCGTGCGCGACGCCCTGCCGCTGGACGGCAAAATTTCCGGCAAACAAACCTCGCTCGAAATCATCGGTGCGGATCGCCCGGGCATTGTACGCGAGATCGCCAGCGCGCTCGCGCGGGCCGGGGTGAACGTGGAGGAATTTTCCAGCGAGATTTCCAGCGCGCCGATGAGCGGGGAAAATCTGTTCAAAGCCACCGCGCGGTTGCAACTGCCCGACGGCTGCAATCTGGCATCATTGAAACGCGATCTGGAAAAAATCGCGGCGGATTTGCTGGTGGATGTCTCATTTGCAGACGTGGGGTAACGAACAGCTTTTCGGGATGAAAAAATGCGGACATTGCGGTTGTGAAAATCCAGATGAAGCAACGAATTGTTCCGGGTGCGGCAAGCCGACACTTGAAACAGGAATTTCATCTACTGATACAGGCGATAATAAACAAGATCAACGTAGTTTTCAAAAGAACATAGGGTTGCGACTTATCATCGCCGGATGTGTCTGGCTTCTGATTTCCGGGATTTCAATTCATGTGGCGTGGAAACAATCGGGGCACTCCATTGCTTGGTTCGAACAATGGCGGACGCAGGGACAATTGGAAAGCATCGCGCAAGCAATCGGGGCGTATAAGATCAAATACAACACAAGCCCCACCAATTTTGAGCAGCTCCAACAAATGACGAACGAAGCGCCAGAAATGGCCTGGTTGCTCAATAAAGGGTTTTACGATGGCTGGAACCGTCCGTTCATTCTTTCAAACGAGCATAGCAATTGCCTGGTCATTTCTTACGGCGCGGACGGTAAGCCAGGCGGAGAAGGGATTGATTTTGACCTGACCAGTGAGAACCCAAAATCAGAAGAATCAGCCCCCACCTTCAGGCAATTTTGGGGCAATCAACTCTGTAGTGATATGATCCACTGGTGTTTCATTTGCGGAGGCATGGCAGCACTCTTGAGCCTGTTCACGGTTCGCGTGCCCAATTTGACAGAACGCGGAGTGACCATCCTGATTTTGAGTCTTGGTGCGACGTTTGTGGGCACACTTTTCATCACAAGCATCATCACCGCTTTGCACATTCCCAGCGGACATTGATCATGCGCTTTCGCTATCTCACCGACCCGTTATTTTTATTCTGTTTCATTTTGTATTTTGCGAACCGGTGGGTCATAAAGCCGTATTTTCCGAATAACTTTTCGCGTGATTCGCTCAATGATGTGATCTGCATACCGTTCTGGGTACCCATCATGCTTTTCATCATGCGAAAAGTTCATTTAAGAAAGGAAGATGACCCGCCGAAAGGTTCTGAAATTTTGATTCCCTTGATTCTCTGGTCATGGTTTTTTGAAGCCTATCTTCCATTCGTTCCCTTTTTTAAACATCTGGCCACTTCAGATTACCAGGACATTTTGAGTTATACGGAAGGCGCTTTATTTGCGGCTGTATTTTGGAAAATCTGGTACAAACAAAAAGCTGCCATCAAATGAATCATGCATTTTAATTTCCTGGCAAGGCGTCAATAGACAAAAATTTTCATGCGTCACCTGCTCCAACCGCGCACGATGAACCGGGCGATACTCGCCGCCGCCGGTTCGACCCTGGCGTGCTGGCCGCAGTTTGTGCTTTGGGATACCAAACATTTTCCGCTGTACTACCTGCTCGCCTCCGCTTTCTTCTGCGGCATCGTGTTGTGGAGTTTTGTTTTTGCGTGGCACACGCCGTACACCGGCCGGCCGATTTTCACCGACAAATTCGATCCCAAACTTTTTTCCGTCGTGACCTTGGCCGGTATCATCTTATCAACCGCGTGCAAATTCTGGCTTGATCCAAAACTGAAGATGGCGTTCCCGGAGGATTATCCCACCGACCTGCTACACTGGTTCGCGGAGGTTTTATTTGTGTTCGCCTTCGGCCAGTTGTTTCTGACTTTTGCCCCGTGCGACTGGCTGATGCGGTTGTGCCGCAACCGGCCCGTGACGGTGGTGCTGACGGCGGCGTTCGGGGCAAGTGTCACCGCCATGAAAATGCAGCCGCACGCCGGCGAGATTTCAACGGAGGTATTCACCTATCTTCTGACCGGCCGGTTCCTTGGCGCGCTGCTGGCGGTGCTCTTTTATCTGCGCGGCGGGATGGTGCTGGCTTGGTGGTGGGCGCTGCTGTTTGAACTGCGGTTGCTGCCGGGGTGGTAAGATCAGTTTTGTCCCAATTGGTTGGTTGCCCGCCCTCATCCTGACGTGGACTCACTCGCTCCCGCTCGTTCGGCCCGTTGGGCCTTCGGTCTCCGACCAAATTCCTTTCGCCGTTTCCCAAACGGCTCAAGTCTCCCCCAGCAGAAGGAACACGTTTGCACGTTTTCTGATTTTACAAGCCGACTGCACCATTCCAGTCGTAGGTTCGTGACAAAACGCTGCGAGCGTTTCCCCCTCTCTTGGAGGAGAGGGCCGGGGTGAGGACGAGCGTCCCTCTAACTTTTCTTTTCCGTCATTGGGCGCGTATATTCCGGCAAAGGCTTCGGCGCTCGTTTTTGCAACTCGGCAAAAATGGTGGCGCGCACGCCTTCGGCATTACGTCGCAATTCCCGATTCCAGAACCGAAGCGTCTTGATACCGCGTGTTTTCAAAAACTTTTCCCTTTCCGCATCAAGTTTCTGTTGTTCAGGGAAACCATGCTGGCTGCCATCCAGTTCGATGCTCAATTCAGCCTCCTCGCAAAAGAAATCGAGAACGTAATCACCCGCAGGATGTTGCCGCCGGAATCTATAGCCGCTGAAATGCCGCCCACGTAGCCAGCGCCACATAAGCTTTTCCGCCCACGTTTCCTTACCGCGAAGCTGACGTGCTCGTTTTATATCAGCCATGCGGTCAGTGTAAAAGGGATCAAAGGAAATGAAAAGTTTGTGTATTGCTCGCCCTCATCCTGACCTTCTCCCCCGGGGAGAAGGAACGCGTTTGCACATTTCTTGATCTGCGAAAACACCTGTAGCCATCCAGCCTTTGGTTGGCGTCAGGCTGCTCCAATTGCAGCAACCGGTCACTTTTGAAGATCCCCCATGTTTGAAATTTTCATCTGCTTTCGGACTATTTTGACTTAATCTTTGTACGATGTTTGAGCTTCTCAAAACCGATTCGCAGACGCGGGCGCGTCCGGGCATGAAATTCAAACTTATCCTCTGCCTCGCGCTGGTTTTAAGCAGTGGTTTTCTTGGTTGTTCGACCATTTCACCGGCAACCAAAACGGAGGTCCTGGACTATGCAAATGACAATTCACCGGACACCGAAGAAGTTGAAGTCACAGACTTGGGTAATTGTTTTTCCATCCGCTTGGCGGCTGATTCGTGGCCGGCGCTGGTCCGAAAAACCAAACCAAGGTTTGCGTGGAGCGGTTGCGACCTGATGTGGATTGAAACCAACCAACAGGGCGAGCTGCAATTCACCCTGGATGAAGCGTATGTTTATCAGCCGACAAACCAGCCGCTTCAGTGGGTTTTACTGGATGAAAAAACTAATGTTCCTTACAAGGATGGGAACCGGGTGGATCCTAGAAATTTTGACTCATGCCTGAACCTAAGGGCGGTGGCACCTTTACGAGATGATATCCCGCGAGTCCAAAACGATGGCGGGGAACGAGGAAATTATGCGGTGACGACCGGCACAAATCCCCGGCATGGCAGTGTCTATCAAATCGGGTGGCAAAGAGAAATGGGTGCCAGTCCGGCGCATCCTGAATATGAGCGACGGATTTATCTTTTCCAAGATCGGTTGAACGACTGGCATTTTCTTGGTGAAGGGCCGGAACAGGGCGAGGAACGCGGTGCAGAAAACGCCGTGCAATCACAAGTGGAATGGATTGAGGCAGCAAAGCACGAGCCGCCTTTGAAGATCAAATTTCACGTCGAAACAAGGATTTCACCAAGGGAATGGGATTATTCAGCGGATGACACGAACTACCCGCCGGATGAATACAAAACCAATAATTACGTGCTGGCCGGGCCATTTCCGGCGAAGTTTCAAGAATTGAAATGATTTTTTACGGAAAATCCAAAGATCCATATGGCATGAAAACAAAGATAAAAATAGTTTCGCTAGCAGCCATTCCGGTAATTCTCCTTGCCATTCTAGCGGCGTGTTCGTCCTGCACTCTGTTCATGCCCAACTGGTCGCCGGCTGCCGATCCATTGAAAAGCTGGAGCCGGGATGAAGAAACGAATCCAGCATTTGATAAGGCCATAAAGGACGATTATCAAAATTATCTCACAAAGAACGAATGCGCTCCGATTGATACGCCGAGTTATTATGAGGATGGAACGGGACGACATGCGGTGAAAATCCCAGTCGAAACCCGGGATCGCGATCTGGTCACGTATATTTTCATTTATGACAAGATGGATCAGCGAACCAAGGTGCTGAAATATTATAACGGCCATACTTCATGTTAGAGTGGTTCATCTGGTTTTATGCAACATGCCCAGCGTTTTGGTATGATCAAATTAGGGCTAAAGGCAGGCGCTATTTTTCAAATGGCGCGGACTGACGTCCGCGGCTACGGGTGAGAGGCGCACCTCACCCCGGCGTCTTGACGCTAACATGCGCTAAGTGGTTCAATGATTTAAACATGGATCACTGCTTTTGCGCCTCGCGTCTGAATGAGTTTTATTTATCCTTTCCGCGATGTTTGAGCTTCTCAAGACCGATACACAGACGCAGGCGCGGCTGGGCAAATTGACGACGGCGCATGGCGTGGTGGACACGCCGGTGTACATGCCCGTGGGCACGCAGGCGAGCGTCAAGGCGATGGACCCGCGCGAATTGGTGGAGTGCGGCACACAGATCATCCTGGGCAACACGTACCATCTGAATATTCGCCCCGGACTGGAAATAATCACGGCGGCGGGCGGGCTGCACAAGTTCATGAACTGGAACATGCCGATCCTCACCGATAGCGGCGGGTTCCAGGTTTTTTCGCTAGCGAAAATCCGCAAGGTCAAGCCGCACGGCGTCGAGTTCCGTTCGCATCTGGACGGCTCGATGCTGTTCATTGGTCCGAAGGAATCGATGCACATCCAGCGCGTGCTCGGCTCGGACATCGCGATGTGTTTTGACGAATGCCCGCCGCATGACGCGCCGGCGCGGGACCAGCGCAATGCCGTGGAGCGCACCATCCGCTGGGCGCGCGAATGCCGCGAACAACCGCGCGCCGAGGGCCAGAAGGTTTTTGGCATCATCCAGGGCGGTTCCAATGCGGCCTTGCGCGAGGAATGCGCCAAGGCGATTGTGCCGATGGATTTTGACGGCTACGCCATCGGCGGCGTGAGCGTGGGCGAACCGGAACCGGAAATGATGAAGGCCGTGGAGTTGACCGTCCCCCATATGCCGAAGAACAAGGCGCGTTATGCGATGGGCCTGGGCACACCGGCGCAGATGATCGAACTGGTCGCGCGCGGGGTCGACATGTTCGACTGCGTGCTGCCCACCCGCGTGGCGCGCAACGGCACGGCCTATACGAAGCGCGGGGCCATCGGCATCAAGGGCGGGCAGTTCAAGGCGGATTTCACGCCCATCGAGGAAGGTTGCGAATGCTACGCCTGTAAAAATTTCACGCGCGCCTATCTGCGGCATCTGCTGAATGTGAACGAGATCCTTGGACTGCGCATGTTGAGCGTCCATAACACGCACATGTATCTGCAGACGATGGCCGACGCGCGCCGGCATCTGGCGGCGGGAACGTTTGCGGAGTATTACAAGGAATTCATCGCGAACTACCGGCCGTCGTCGAGAGTGCTGGCGCAGCGGAAAGCGCTGGTGGCGGTGTGATTGGCGAAGGCGACCGGGCGTAGCCGTTCCTCGCCGGGCGGCCCGGGCCGTCAACGCCGGACTGAATGATTTTTCAGAAACGCGGCCAAGCACCACTTGTCAATGCGCCACTCCCGGGAAATCGAGGCCGGAAAAGTCAATTGCCGTCCGGTGGAACAGGTGGTAGCGGACATCCGTCACAAGCTCCATGCGCGTCGTCCGTTTTATTGGCAGCAGCGTTGAGATTTTTTCCTTAATCGACGGCTGGCGACGGCTATGGTCTTCAGATGGCGCGGACTAACGTCCACGGCTACAGAAAGTAATTTAAAAACAAGATCCCCTCCCCCCACCCGGCGAAAATATGCCGCCCCTGGACGGGGCTTGAATTTATTTGCGGTTTGGTTTCTACAAATATTTCGCCCGTAACGGAGCTGGTTTTCAGATGCGGGGATATATGCAGCACCGCACCGCTTTGGAATTACAGACTCGACAAAATGGCCGGTGATCTATAAAATCCATCTACCCGCATTGATACCTTGCAATGCGGGTAGATGTTTTTATCCTCCGTTTAAAATAATTCACCTGCATCGCCGTCCGTTTTACTGGCAGCAGCGTTAAGGTTTTTCTTTTAATGGACGGTTGGCGCCGGGAACGTTTGCGGAGTATTACAAGAAATTCATCGCGAACTTACGGCCGTCGTCGAGGGTGCTGGCGCAGTGGAAAGCGCTGGTGGCGGAGTGATTGTGGTGTGACTGTTTTGGCATGCAGAGGCTTAGCGCGTGATGCATCTGCATCGTCGTCCGTTTTATTGGCAGCAGCGTTGAGGTTTTTCCTCTAATGGATGGTGACGGCGGCAACTTTGGATCTCAGATGGCGCGGACTAACGTCCACGGCTACAGAAAGTAATTTAAGAACAAGATCCCCTTCCACCCACCGGGCGAAAATATTTCGCCCCTGAACGGGGCTGGTAAATTGGGGACGGCGGCACGTCGTCCCTCCCGCCGAAAATTTTTGTGCGTCTTCAGCCGTCCTTTCAGGATGGATATTCTTTTTGCGCGATACCAGACACTTCGTGCCGGGCTAATCTCCGGTTGTGCCTTCCACCGTCGTTAAAACTATAGTGAACAAGCTGGCACAAGGATTTGCGCTGGAAAAAATAATTGAAAATCGGATGCGCGGCGCAACGGGTAGTTTGGCGGGGGCGTGATATAATGGCGATTGTGGATTGCGGATTTGCGGTTGTTCTTTGACATAGGCACCAACTTGGTGCCGGAGGATAGGAGCTGGCACGTGCTGCGAAGCGGCGCGGGTGCCGGGGTGGAATGTCGCGAATCGGCAATCCATCCCGCCCGCCGGCGGTCCGAGCCTGACGGGCACGCACCAACGGGCAATGAAGAATCTACGCCTATGTTCACATAAATTCGCTTATGTTCGTTTAACGCGGGAAAAATTTTTCGCGCGAAGAAGACGAAGGAAGCGAAGGCCGGGGGATGGGCGGTTTAGGAACATTAAAATTACGAAACGAACCCGATTTTTTTAAGAAAAAGCCAATGAAAGTGCATAAGTGTCCAAAAAAACGAACCCAATTTTCGAGCCAAAATCCCCGTGCCAGCCAAGTGAAGCAGGGTAAATCCGACTAAATCCGACCAAAAATTTGGATCCCGGCTTTTGGGTCCAAGGAAAACAGATACGAACAATTTGAACTTATCCAATATAAATAAAAAATTAGAAACTGTAGCTGATGCCGACGTTCACAAAGACGGACTGGTCGAGGTCCAGTTCCACGGTGCGGCCGCCGAAGTTGTGGTTGTAATCGCCAATGTCCTGGAACTGCACGCCGGCGAGGGCGGACCAACGGTTATTGATCCGGTATTCGGCATCCACGCCGACATAGAATCCGCCGAGCCAGCCGACGTCGTTGCCGCTGCCGCTCAAGGAGGTGGTCACCCCGCCGCCATTCGGTATGAGGGTTTCCTTCCAGGAGGCGTTCGCGGTAAGAATACCCATCGCGAAGCCGCCGGAGACGTGGAGGTCCAGGTTGGTGGTCGGCATGTAGTCCACATATGGTCCGAGGCGGAAGCCCCAGAGGTCGGAATCAAAATCCTGCTGCACCAGCAGTGTGGCGCTGCCGGCCGGCACGGTCGAAGAGCCGACGCGCGGGTAATTCAGCACGAATCCCGGGCCTTGATAGCTGCCCTGATAGGGCAAATTGCCGGAGAGGTAGCCGGGTGGCGTGGTGCCGGGCGTGTAGCCATAGGTATCGGTCGTTTGCGAGAGCGAAAGGTTGTATCTTCCGTCGCCTCCGAAGGAGATGGGCATCCAGTTCGCACCGACTTCAACTCCGTAATAAAGATGATGGTCGTCATCCTTGTGAAGCAGATAGTCGTAGGCGACATCGACGCCGTAATTGGGTGTGTCGTCCCCTTCCCCACCCTTCGGCAGACCGGTCGCGGAGGTTTTTTGAAAAGCGATGGTGTTGTTCGCGGCATCGACCTGATTGGCATTGTCGTAGCCCCAATACCAGGTGTAACCGTCCTTGCTGCGGGTTTTGTCGGGCAGGACGTAGCCGTCGTCGTAGTTATACCGGTCGCCGCGGGAGGTGTATTGCGGACTCGAAAGCGGCGCGCCGGGGGCGAAGGTGCTGCCGGTGCCCCGGAAACCGCCCTTGATATTGAAACCCATCCGCAGCGAGACGGTCACGCGGTTGGTCGAGTCCAGAAAAGATTGCTGGTCCGGTGGTTGAATTACAATTTTTTGGCCCGATTCATTGCGGCCCTGTTCGGCCGAGACGACGGTTGCCAAAATCAAGGCGCCGGTCGCCGAAATCTTCCAGCAGATGGGTGTTTTCTTCATGTCAAATCAGTTGTTCTTGATGATGCGATAGAACCGGCTGCCAACGGATGCAGGTTCGGCGTCCGTCTTGGGCGGGCCGTCGTCATACCATTGCGTGACGTTTGCGCTGGCGGTCACGCTCGGCGTGGCGACTTTCCAGGTGACCAGATCGTCGCTGTAAATGATGGTGTAGGTCGAGCCCGGCACGGAGGCGAACTCGATCACGAAGCGGGTGGTGCCGCTGCGCGTGTCGGTGAAGACGGTGCTCACCGCCACCGAGTCATTGGTCGCGGCATCCGGGTTGTTCGCCGGAATGACGGGAACGATGCTCAAGGTGTTGGAGAACACCACGCGGTTCGGGTCGTAGAACTCCAGGATCATGGCGACCGAGTTCGACGGGTCGAGCGGGAAGCTGTATTGCACGTATGGCGTGCCGCCGTTGGTGCCGGTGGCGTTCCACAGATACACGTTGGGCGTGAGCATGGTGACGTAGAGCTGGAAGCCGGCGACGGTGCCGTTGCCGGTGTTGGTGATGGTCACAGTTTCCTCATAGAGGCCGGTCTGCGGATTGAAGACCGGTGCGCCCGCGAGCCACGTGAATTGGGCGAACGAGATCTGCGTCAGCACCTTCGCGGACGGCAGGACACCGGTGTTGTTCGTCGGATCCGGGTCGAACGTGCTAGAGACGGCCGAACCCAAGTTTGTGAACAAGCCGACCAGCGGCGAGTCGACGGTGATGGTGTAGTTGGTCGTTGCGCCGACCGCCAGCGCCTTGACCAGCGGCCAGGTAACAATGCCATTGGTGTTTTTGCCACCGGACGATGCACTGACGAAATTGAATCCGGCAGGCAACGCGTCGCTCGCGACCACGTTGGACGAGACGTCCGGACCGGCGTTGCTGACGATCAGGCTGTACACGAAGTTGCTGCCGACGACGGCGTTCGGCGGGCCAAACACCAGCACCACGAGGTCGGCGGCGGGAACCACCTTCGTGGACACGCGCGATTTGCCGAGTGTACCGTTGTTGTTCGTCGGATTAGGATCGGGCGTCGGGCTGGTGGACAGGGCGATGTTCGTGAACGAGCCGCTGGCGGGCGCGGTCAGCGCGATGGAGAAGTTCACCGACGCACCGTTCGTCAGGGTCATTGCCGCCCAGTAGACGACATTGTTCGTCATGGTATAGCTGCCGCCCGCGCTCTGGAAGGTCGAGCCGGCGGGGAGCTGGTCCTGCACCACGACGTTCGAGGCGGTGGACGGCCCGGCATTCGTCGCGGTGATGGTGTAGTTCAAGATGGCGCCGGCCATCACGTTCGTGCCGCCGGTCTTGAACACCTGCACATCGGCGAGCGCGGTGACTGTGGTGCGGACCTGCGAATTGGTGGAAGTGCCGTTGTTGTTGACGACGTTCGTGTCAAGCGCATCAGACGTTGCGGTCGCAAAGTTTGTGAATACGCCGCCCTCGAGCGAGAGCGCGGTGACGGTGAAATTCGTCTTCGTGTGCCCGGCCAGTTTGAACGCCGGCCAGTTCACGATATTGCTGACGAGCGTCGCGCCCGAGGGTGTGGCGCTGACCAGCGAGAAGCCCGCAGGCAGGTCGTCTTGTACCAACACGTTCGTGGCCGTGTTCGGGCCAAGGTTCGTGACGGTGATCGTGTAAACCAGATTAGATCCGGCCGTGCCGGTCGCGGGGCCGGTCTTGAACACGGCCAGGTCCGCCATCACCGGATTGCCGACGGTGATGGTCACGGTCGCATTCGTACTATTCACCGTGCCGTCATTGACGAGGAACGTGAACGTGTCCACGCCGCTGAAATTATTCGTGGGCGTATAGGTCACCGCACCGGTGTTTGTATTCAAGCCGGTCAATACACCACCGGCAGGCGACGAGACGAGCGCAAACGTGATCGGGTCGTTGTCCGGATCGCTGCCAGAGAGCGTGATGCCGACGGCGGTGTTAAAGGTGGTCGAGACCCCCTGGCTGTTCGCCACCGGCGGACGATTGGTGACCGTCACAAAAATGAGCGCGGAGTTTGTACCGCCGAATCCGTCGGTGATGATGTAACCGGCAGTTGCCGTGCCGGTGAAATTCGTCGCCGGGGTGAACACGATATTGGTGCCATTGATGACGGCTGTGCCGTTGGTCGGCGCGACGGACACAATCGTCAAAGCGTCGCCATCGGGATCACTGTCGTTGGCCAGAACCGGGATGGTGACCGCGACGTTTTTCGGTGTGCTGGCGGAATCATTCACCGCAACCGGCGGACGATTCGTGACTGTCACGAATACCAGGGCGGAGTTTGTGCCACCAAAGCCGTCGGCAATGGTGTAACCGAAGACATCCGTGCCGGGTGTGGCATTCGTCGGCGTGAAGACAATATTGGTGCCACTGATAACGGCGATGCCGTTGGTCGGCGCGCCGGAAACAATCGTCAACATGTCGTCATCTGGATCGCTGTCATTGGCCAAAACCGGAATGGTCACGGCCAGATGGCGCGCGGCGCTGGCGAAATCATTAACCGCGACTGGAGGACGATTGGTGACCGTCACGAATACCAGTGCGGAGTTCGTACCACCAAAGCCATCGGTAATGGTGTAACCGAAGATATCTGTTCCAGGCGCGGCGTTCGTCGGCGTGAAGACGATGTTCGTGCCGCTGATGACGGCGATGCCATTGGTCGGGGCGACGGAAACGATTGTGAGCGCATCACCATCCGGATCGCTGTCGTTGGCCAAAACCGGAATCGTCACAGCCACCTGGCGCGCGGTGCTGGCGGAATCATTCACCGCAACCGGTGGACGATTGGTGACCGTCACGGTAACGAGCGCAGAGTTCGTACCACCAAAGCCATCGGTGATGGTGTAACCGAAAATATCTGTGCCAGGCGCGGCATTCGTCGGTATGAAGACGATGTTCGTGCCGCTGATAGCGGCGATGCCATTGGTCGGCGCGATGGAAACAATTGTGAGCGGGTCACCATCCGGATCACTGTCATTGGCCAGCACCGGAATTGTTACAGCCACCTGACGCGCGGTGCTCGCGAAATCATTCACGGCGACCGGCGGGCGATTCGTGATACTGGTGACCACGGGTCCGCTGACATTATTTGTCGGCGTCGGGTCGAGGGTCGGACCCCCGACGGTGGCAATATTAGTGAACACCGCGCGCGTCACGGCTTTGACGGTGAGCGTGTAATTTGTCGTCGCGTTCGCAGCGAGCGGCGCAGAATTGGTCCAGATGACCTGATTTGCGGCGTTCGTTGTCGCGGATGGAAGCGAACTTACAAAGACGAGGCCGGCAGGCAGGGTGTCGGTGACCACGAAGTTCGCGGTGGAGGACGGACCGAAGTTGGTGACGGAAATCGTGTAACTGAAATTGAAATTCAAAACACCCGCCGCCACGCCCGATTTTCCAACCGCCAGATCAGCCACCGGCGTGACCGGGGTGCGGGCGATGGAATTGGAGGACGTGCCGTTGTTGTTATTTGTGCTCGGATCCGGCGTGGTAGATACACTGAACGCAATGTTCGTCAGTGTGCCGCTCGCGGGCGCAATGAGCGCGACGGTGAAGTTCGTGGTCGCGCCGCCGGGGAGGGTTGCAGCATCCCACACGATAAAGTTATTGCTGATGGAATAATTTCCCGACACCGTCTGCAAGGTCGCACCAGCGGGCAGCTTGTCGAACACGACGACGTTACTCGCGGTGGACGGGCCGGCATTCGTGGCCAGGATGGTGTAATTAGCCGTGCCATTGGCAAGGACGTTGGTGTCCCCGGACTTGAACACCGCGACGTCGGCCAGCGCGGAAACGGTCGTGACGACCTGCGAATTGGTGGAGGTGCCATTGTTGTTGACCGCATTCGTGTCAACCGCGTCGGATGTCGCGGTCGCGATGTTCGTGAATACGCCGCCATTGAGCGAGAGCGCCGTTACCGTCAGGTTCGTCCTGGCGTTAGCAGCCAGATTGAACGCCGGCCAGTTCACGACATTGCTGACCAGCGTCGCCCCTGCCGGTGTCGCACCGACCAGCGAGAAGCCGGCGGGCAGGTCATCCTGCACCAGCACGTTCGTGGCATTGTTCGGGCCGAGATTCGTAACGGTGATCGTATAGACCAGGTTCGAACCGGCGACACCGTTGGTGGGACCGATCTTGAACACCGCCAGGTCCGCCATCACCGGGTTGCCGACGGTGATGCTCACGGTCGCATTCGTACTGTTCACCATGCCGTCATTGACGAGGAACGTGAACGTGTCTACGCCACTGAAATTATTTGTTGGCGTATAGGTCACCGCGCCGGTGTTGGTGTTCAAGCCGCTCAACACACCACCGGCAGGCGGCGTGACGAGCGCAAACGTGATCGGGTCGTTGTCCGGATCGCTGCCGGTGAGCGTGATGTTGACTCCGGTATTATAGGTGGTCGAGTCGCTCTGGCTGTTCGCGATCGGCGGACGGTTTGTCACCGTCACCGTCACGAGCGCGGAGTTCGTACCGCCGAATCCGTCGGTGATGGTATAACCGAACACATCCGTGCCGGGCGTAGTATTCGTTGGCGTGAAGACGATGTTCGTGCCACTGATGACCGCGATGCCATTCGTCGGCGCGACGGAAATGATTGTGAGCGTGTCGCCATCAAGATCGCTGTCGTTGACCAGAACCGGGATCGTCACAGCCCCCTGACGGGCGGCGGACGCAGAATCATTCACTGCAACCGGCGGACGATTCGTGACCGTCACGAATACCAGTGCGGAGTTCGTGCCGCCAAAGCCATCAGTGATCGTGTATCCGAACACATCCGTACCGGGCGTGGCATTGGTCGGGGTGAAGACGATGTTCGTGCCACTGATGACCGCGATGCCGTTGGTCGGCGCGACGGAAACAATGGTTAGAGCGTCACCATCAGGGTCGCTGTCATTGACCAGAACAGGGATGGTCACTGCCAAATGGCGCGCACTGCTGGCGGAATCATTCACCGCAAGCGGCGGACGATTTGTAACCGTCACGAATACCAATGCGGAGTTCGTACCACCAAAGCCGTCGGTGATGGTGTAACCGAAAACATCCGTACCGGGCGCGGCGTTCGTCGGCGTGAAGACGATATTCGTGCCGCTGATGACGGCGATGCCATTGGTCGGCGCGACGGAAACGATTGTGAGCGCGTCACCATCGGGATCGGTGTCGTTCCCCAATACCGGAATCGTTACCGCCACCTGACGTGCGGTGCTGGCGGAATCATTCACTGCAACCGGTGGACGATTGGTGACGGTCACCGTCACCAGTGCGGAGTTCGTACCACCAAAGCCATCGGTAATGGTGTAACCGAAGATATCCGTGCCGGGCGTGGCATTCGTCGGTGTGAAGACGATGTTCGTGCCGCTGATAACCGCGATGCCATTCGTCGGCGCGACGGAAACGATTGCGAGCGTGTCGCCATCAGGATCACTGTCGTTGACCAATACCGGAATTGTAACCGGCACCTGACGCGCAGTGCTGGCGGAATCATTCACTGCAATCGGCGGACGATTTGTGATGCCGGTGACCACCGGCGTACTCGTATTGTTCGTCGGGGTCGGGTCGAGAGTCGGGCCGCCGACGGTGGCAATATTAGTGAACACCGCGTGCGTCATGGCTTTGACGGTGAGCGTGTAATTTGTCGTCGCGTTCGCAGCGAGCGGCGCGGAATTGGTCCAGATGACCTGGTTCGCGGTGTTCGTCGTTGTAGCGGGAGCCGAGCCGACGAAAACGATTCCGGCCGGCAGGCTGTCAGTGACCACAAAGTTCGCGGTCGAGGACGGACCAAGGTTGGTGACGGAAATCGTATAACTGAAATTGGAATTCAACACACCTGCCGCGACGCCGGATTTACCGATTGCCAGGTCGGCCACCGGCGTGACCGGGGTGCGGGCTATCGAATTGGAGGACGTGCCGTTGTTGTTGTTCGTGCCGGGATCCGGTGTCGTAGACACGCTGAACGCAATGTTCGTCAGCGTACCACTCGCGGGCGCAGTGAGCGCGACGGTAAAGTTCGTGGCCGTGCCGCCGGGCAAGGTCGCGGCGTTCCAGACCACGAAGTTATTACTGACGGTGTAATTTCCCGAGGCCGTCTGCAAGGTCGCACCGACGGGCAGACTGTCGAACACGACAACATTACTGGCGGTGGACGGACCGGCGTTCGTGGCCACGATGGTGTAGTTCGCCGTGCCGTTGGCGAGAACGTTGGTGTCCCCGGATTTGAACACCGCGACGTCAGCCAGCGCGGAAACAGTCGTGACGACCTGCGCATTGGTCAACGTGCCGTTGTTGTTCGTGGAATCCAAATCGGGCGTGATGGAAATCCCCGACGCGATGTTGGTGAGCACACCGCCCTCAACCGCGAATAGCGTCACGATCAGGTTCGTTTTGCCGTTGGCGGGCAGGAACGGGATGGTCCACGTCACGAGGTTTCCATTCGTGCTGCCGCCGCTGCTGGCGCTCACGAAAGTCCAGTTGGAATCAATCTGGTTCGTCACGACCATGTTCGTCGCGGCGGCCGGGCCGAGGTTGGTGACGGCCACGGTGAAAACCAGGTTGGAACCAGCCACACCGGAGACCGGGCCGGATTGCTGCACGAGCAGATCGGCGAGCGGGGTAACGGCAACGGTTATGGTCGCATTCGAGCTGTTGTTATAACCGTTGTTGACGCGGAACACGAACGCATCCGCGCCGGTGAAATTATTCGCGGGCGTGTAAGTGACCGCCCCGGTGTTCGTGTTCAGGCCGGTGAGCGTGCCGTGCGCAGGCGAACTCATAATGATGAAGGTGAGCGCGCCGGCAGCCGGGTCGAAGCCAGTGAGCGTGACGGGCAAGGCCGTGTTTTCCGTGGTGGACAAGCTTTGCGGGAGCGCGATGGGTAACTGGTTCGTCACACTGATGCTGATGACGGACGAATTCGTGCCACCGAGGCCGTCGGTAATCGTATAGCCGATGGTCGCGATGCCGACAAAGCCGATGGTCGGAATGAACATGACGTTCGTGCCGTTTAAAATGTTCGCGACACCATTCGTCGGCGAAACTCCGATGATGCTCAACACGCCGCCGGGTGTGCGGACGACATCATTCACCAGCGGCGCCACCGTGTTGGTGGTGTTTTCCGCCATGATGTAGGCGTCTGGGTTGGCGATGGGCGGAAGGTTGGTCACGAGCACAGCGATGACGGACGAACTCGTGCCACCGATGCCGTCGGTGATCGTGTAGCCGATGGTCGCCGTACCAAGGAAGTTGAGTGTCGGTGTAAAGACGACATTGGTTCCGGAGATGGTCGCCGTGCCGTTGGTCGGCGACACGCCGATGATGCTCAACACACCTCCAGGCGTCTTCAAAACATCATTCACCAGCGGGCTCAATGTGTTGGTCGTGTTTTCCGTGACGGAATAGCTGTCGAGATTCGCCAACGGCGGGACATTCGTCACCAGGACGGTGATCAAGGATATGTTGGTTCCGCCGATGCCGTCGGTGATCGTGTAACCGATGGTCGCGGCACCAAGGAAATTCAACGCAGGGGCGAAGGTGACGTTCGTGCCCGAAATCGTTGCCGTGCCGTTCGTCGGCGAAACACTGATGATGCTCAATGTGCCGCCAGGCGTCTTCAACACATCGTTCACCAGCGGACTCAACACGTTGGTCGTGTTTTCCGCGATGGAAGAGCTGTCAGGGTTCGCCAGCGGGGGAACGTTCGTCACGACGACGGTAATCAAGGACGAGTTGGTGCCACCAATGCCGTCAGTGATCATGTAACCGATGGTCGCGGTACCGAGGAAGTTCGGCGTCGGCGTAAAGATGACATTGGTTCCCGAGATTGTCGCGGTACCGTTTGTCGGTGAAACCGAAATGATTGAAAGTGTGCCGCCGGGTGTTTGCACGGAATCATTGACCAGCGGACTCAAGGTGTTGGTCGTGTTTTCGGTGATGGCATAGCTGTCAGGATTCGCCAGCGGCGGGATGTTCGTCACGACGACTGTGACAAATGTCGAATTCGTTCCACCAATGCCGTCGGTGATGGTGTAGTTGATGACATTCGTACCGAGGAAATTCGTTCCCGGGATATAGGACAGGTTTGTGCCGCCGAGGATGGCGACGGCCCCGTTGGTCGTGGTCGCGCTGGTGATCTGCAACGTGCCGCCGGTGGTGACCACTATATCGTTCGTGAGCACGGCGAAGAGGTTCGTGGTGTTTTCGGTGATGGAATAAACATCGGGATTGGCAACGGGCGGAACATTGCTGACGAGCACGGTGATGACCGACGAGTTGGTGCCGCCGATGCCATCCGTGATCGTGTAACCGATGGTCGCCGTGCCAAGGAAATCAAGCGTTGGCGTAAAGATGACATTGGTTCCGGAGATTGCCGCCGTGCCATTGGTCGGCGAAACGCCGATGATG
Source organism: Candidatus Sulfotelmatobacter sp. (assembly GCA_035485115.1). Lineage (GTDB taxonomy): Bacteria > Verrucomicrobiota > Verrucomicrobiia > Limisphaerales > UBA11358 > UBA11358. The sequence goes on from DATHOG010000232.1 coordinate 20,010, forward strand.
CTCAATACACCGCCGGAGGTACGGACGACATCGTTGACCAACGGACTCAAGGTGTTGGTCGTGTTTTCCGAGATGGAATAGCTGTCGGGATTTGCCAACGGCGGAATGTTTGTCACGAGGACTGTAATCAAGGACGAGTTGGTGCCGCCGATGCCGTCGGTAATCGTGTAGCCGATGGTCGCCGTACCGAGGAAGTTGAGTGACGGGGTAAAGATGACATTGGTTCCAGAGATTGTGGCTGTGCCATTCGTCGGCGAGACACCGATGATGCTTAACACACCGCCGGGCAAGCGAACGACATCGTTGACCAACGGACTCAGGGTGTTCGTGGTGTTTTCGGCGACGGAATAGCTATCCGGATTCGCCACCGGTGGGACATTCGTCACGAGAACAGTAATCAAGGATGTATTGGTTCCGCCGATGCCATCGATGATGGTGTAGCCGATGGTTGCCGTGCCAAGGAAGTTAAGCGTCGGTGTAAACATGACGTTCGTTCCAGAAATCGTGACCGTGCCGTTGGTCGGCGAAACGCCGATGATACTCAATACGCCGCCGGGCGTTTTCAAAATGTCGTTCACGAGCGGACTCAAGGTGTTCGTGGTATTCTCCGCAATCGAATAACTGTCGGGATTGGCGACAGGCGGAACATTCGTCACGACAACGGTGATCAAAGACGAGTTGGTGCCGCCGATGCCGTCAGTGATTGTGTAACCGATGGTCGCCGTGCCAAGGAAGTTGAGTGTCGGCGTGAAGACGACGTTCGTTCCTGAAATCATGGCCGTGCCGTTGGTCGGCGAAACGCCGATGATGCTCAATGTGCCACCAGGCGTTCTCAAAACGTCGTTCACCAGCGGACTCAAGGTGTTCGTTGTATTCTCCGCAATCGAATAATTGTCGGGATTGGCGACGGGCGGAACATTCGTAACGAGAACGGTGATCAGGGACGTGTTGGTACCGCCGATGCCGTCGGTGATGGTATAACCGATGGTCGCCGTACCAAGGAAATTCAGCGTCGGTGTGAAGACGACGTTCGTTCCTGAAATCGTGGCCGTGCCGTTGGTTGGCGAAACGCCAATGATGGTCAAAGTGCCGCCGGGCGTGTGGACGATGTCGTTGACCAACGGATTCAACGTGTTGGTCGTATTTTCCGCAATTGAATAACTGTCGGGATTCGCCAGCGGGGGAACATTTGTCACCAGGACGGTAACCACGGACGAATTGGTGCCGCCGATGCCGTCGGTAATTGTGTACCCGATGGTCGCCGAGCCATGGAAATTTAGCGTCGGGGTAAAGATGACATTGGTTCCAGAGATTGTCGCCGTGCCGTTCGTCGGCGAAACACCGATGATGCTCAATACGCCACCGGACGTTCGGACGACGTCGTTCACCAACGGGCTCAAGGTGTTGGTGGTGTTTTCCGCGATGGAGTAGCTGTCAGGATTCGCCAGCGGCGGGATGTTCGTCACGAGGACCGTGATCAGGGACGAGTTGGTGCCGCCGATGCCATCGATGACCGAGTAGCCGATGGTTGCCATGCCCAGGAAGTTCAGCGTCGGGGTAAAGATGACATTGGTTCCGGAAATCGTCGCTGTGCCATTTGTCGGTACCACGCTGATGATGCTCAACACACCGCCGGGCGTATGGACGGCGTCATTGACCAGCGGACTCAAGGTGTTGGTCGTGTTTTCGGTGATGGAATAATTATCAGGAGTGGCAACGGGCGGAACATTGCTGACAAGCACGGTGATGACCGACAAGTTGGTGCCACCAATGCCGTCAGTAATGGTGTAACCGATGGTCGCCGTACCAAGGAAGTTCAGCGCCGGTGTGAAGACGACATTGGTTCCGGATATTGTCGCCGTGCCATTGGTTGGCGAAACCGCGATGATGCTCAATGTGCCACCGGGCGTTTTCAAAACGTCGTTCACCAGCGGGCTTAAGGTGTTCGTGGTATTCTCCGCAATCGAATAACTGTCGGGATTTGCCAGCGGCGGGACATTCGTCACAACAACGGTGATCAAGGACGTGTTGGTTCCACCAACGCCATCAGTGATCGTGTAACCGATGGTCGCCGTGCCGAGGAAATTCAGCGCCGGTGTGAAGACGACATTGGTTCCGGATATTGTCGCCGTGCCGTTGGTCGGCGAAACCCCGATGATGCTCAACGTACCACCGGGCGTTTTCAAAATGTCGTTCACCAACGGACTCAAGGTGTTGGTGGTGTTTTCCGCGATGGAATAGCTGTCGGGGTTCGCCACCGGAGGAACATTCGTCACCACCACGGTGATCAAGGACGAGTTGGTTCCACCGATACCGTCGGTGACTGAGTAGCCAATCGTCGTCGTACCGAGAAAGTTTAGCGCCGGTGTAAAGATGACATTGGTTCCGGAGATGGTCGCCGTGCCGTTTGTCGGCGAAACACCAATGACGGTCAAGGTGCCGCCGGGAGTGCGGACGACATCGTTCACCAGCGGGCTCAAGGTGTTGGTGGTATTTTCCGCGATGGAATAGCTGTCGGGATTCGCCAGGGGCGGAATGTTCGTCACGACAACGGTGATCAGCGATGTATTGGTCCCGCCAATGCCGTCAGTGATTGTATACCCGATTGTCGCCGTGCCATGGAAGTTAAGCGATGGTGTAAAGATCACATTGGTTCCAGAGATTGTCGTGGTGCCATTCGTGGGTGAAACGCCAATGATGGTCAAGGTGCCGCCGGGAGTGCGGACGATATCGTTCACCAGCGGGCTCAAGGTGTTGGTGGTGTTTTCCGCGATGGAATAGCTGTCGGGATTCGCCAGGGGCGGAATGTTCGTTACGAGGACGGTAATCAAGGACGTGTTAGTTCCGCTGACGCCATCGGTAATCGTGTAACCGATGGTCGCCGTACCGAGGAAGTTCAGCGTCGGCGTGAAGATGACATTGGTTCCGGAGATTGAGGTTGTGCCGTTCGTCGGCGACACGCTGATGATGCTCAATACACCGCCGGGCGTTCGGACGACATCGTTGACCAACGGGCTCAAGGTGTTGGTCGTGTTTTCCGCGATGGAATAGCCGTCAGGATTCGCCAGCGGCGGGATGTTCGTCACCAAAACGGTGATCAAGGCTGTATTGGTTCCGCCCACCCCGTCTGTAATCGTGTACCCAATGGTCGCCGTACCAAGGAAGTTAAGGGTTGGTATGAAGATGACATTGGTTCCGGAAACTGTCGCTGTACCGTTGGTCGGTGAAACGCCGGTGATGGTCAATGTGCCGCCGGGAGTGCGGACAACATCGTTGACCAGAGGACTCAGAGTGTTGGTCGTATTTTCCGCAATCGAATAGCTGTCGGGGTTCGCCAGCGGCGGTATGTTTGTCACCACAATGGAAATCAGGGACGAGTTGGTTCCTCCCACGCCGTCAGTGATGGCGTAGCCGACGGTCGCCGTACCAAGGAAGTTCAGCGTCGGTGTAAAGATGACATTGGTTCCAGAGATGGTCGCCGTGCCGTTGGTCGGCGCAACCCCGATGATGCTCAACGTGCCGCCAGGTGTCTTCAAAGCGTCGTTCACCAACGGACTCAAAGTGTTCGTGGTGTTTTCCGCGATGGAATAGCTGTCAGGGTTGGCAACGGGCGGAACATTCGTCACGACAATGGTGATCAGGGACGTATTGGTTCCACCAATACCATCAGTGATGGTGTAGCCAATCGTTGCCGTACCGCGGAAATTAAGCGTCGGTGTAAAGATGACATTGGTTCCAGAGATGATCGCCGTGCCGTTGGTCGGCGCAACCCCGATGATGCTCAACGTGCCGCCGGGTGTCTTCAAAACGTCGTTCACGAGCGGACTCAATATATTGGTCGTATTTTCCGCAATGGAATAACTGTCGGGATTTGCCTGCGGCGGAATGTTCGTCACCAAAATACTAATCAAGGACGAGTTGGTGCCTCCGATGCCGTCAATGATGGTGTAGCCAATCGTTGCAGTTCCGTGGAAATTAAGTGTCGGTGTAAAGATGACATTGGTCCCGGAGATGGTCGCCGTGCCGTTAGTCGGCGAGACCCCGATGATGCTTAACGTGCCACCAGGCGTCTTCAAAACGTCGTTCACCAACGGACTCAAAGTGTTCGTGGTGTTTTCGGCGATGGAGTAGCTATCGGGATTCGCCAGTGGCGGAACATTCGTCACGACCACGGTGATCAGCGACGTGTTGGTCCCACCAATACCGTCGGTGATCGTATAACCAATCGTTGCCGTACCGTAGAAGTTAAGCGTCGGAGTAAAGATGACATTGGTTCCGGAGATTGTCGCCGTGCCGTTGGTCGGCGCAACCCCGATAATGGTCAACGTACCACCGGGTGTCTTCAAAACGTCATTCACCAGCGGACTCAAGGCGTTGGTGGCATTTTCCGCGATCGAATAGCTGTCGGGATTCGCCTGCGGCGGGATGTTCGTCACCAGGACGGTAATCAGCGACGTGTTAGTTCCACCGACGCCATCGGTGATCGTGTAGCCGATGGTTGCCGTGCCCAGGAAGTTAAACGTCGGCGTGAAGATGACATTGGTACCGGAAATGGTCGCCGTGCCGTTCGTCGGGGAAACACCGATGATGCTCAATATACCGCCGGGCGTGCGGACGACGTCGTTCACCAACGGGCTCAAGGTGTTGGTCGTGTTTTCTGCAATGGAATAGCTGTCGGGATTCGCCTGCGGCGGGAAATTCGTGACGCTGGTGACCACGGGCGGAGCGACGTTGTTGGTCGGCACGGGGTCGGACACCGGGCTGCCGAGCGATGCGAGATTGGTCAGGCTGCCGCGCTGGGTTGAACCCACGGCGAGCGTCAGATTACTCGATAAATTCGCGGCAAAACTTCCGAGGTTCCAGATGACCTGGTTGAGGGCATTGGTCGTGGTGGCGGGAACGGAACTCACGAATACCAGACCGGCGGGAAGGCTGTCGGTGACGATCAAGCCGGTGGCGGCCGAGGGACCGGCGTTGCTGACGGTGAGCGTGTAATTGTAACTGGAATTGAACAGGGCGCCGACCGGACCGGATTTCACGATGCTCACGTCGGCGGCGGGTGTGACGGAAGTGATGACGGGCAGGGACGTGTTGTTCAGCAGGTTGGTATCGCCCGTCGGCGATGCGACGCTCGCCGTGTTCGTCAGCGAGACGCCGTTCGCCGGTGCGGTCACAGTCAGGGTGAGGTTCGTCGCCTGTGATGCCGTCATGGCGCCCAAATTCCAGACCACACTGCCGCTAAAATTCGTGCCGTTCGCGGAAGCACTGACAAAAGTGACGCCTGCCGGCAAGGCGTCGGTAACCACAACGCTGCTGGCTGCCGACGGTCCAAGGTTCGTCACGTTTATGGTGTAATTGAAATTGCTCGCGGCGGCGACGTTCGTCGGACCGGTCTTTGAGATGGCGAGATCGGCAAGCGGCGTAACGAACGTGACGACCGGTGGCGTCACGTTGTTCGTCGGATTCGGATCGCCGGTCGGCGAACCGACCGTGGCGATGTTTGTTAGCGAACCACTGGCGGGGGCGGTGACCGTAAGGGTGACGTTCGTCACCTGGTTGCTGGCCAGGGTGCTGATGCTCCAGGTCGCGATGCCATTGTTGGTGGTCCCGCCACCGCTGGCGGTGACGAAAGTGGCATTGGCCGGCAACGCGTCGGTGATGATGACGCCGCTGGCGGATGCCGGGCCGGCATTCGTCACTGAAATAGTATAGACCAGGTTGCTCACGGCGTACACCAAGGGGAGCGCGGATTTGCCGATGCGTAAATCGGCGGATGGCAGAACGGTGACGGTGACGAGCGTCGTGGAACTGCCGTTGGCGTTCGTGATCGTGTAGCCGATGGTCGCGGTGCCGATGAAATTCGACGCGGGCGTGAAGAAAATGTTCGTGCCGCCGATGATGCTGGCGGTGCCGTTGGTCGCGGCGACGTTGGTGATGACGAGCGAAAGGTTGCCGGGCGAATAGTCGTTGGTCAGCGGCGTAAACGTGGCGGCCAGATTGGCAATCGTGGTCAGGAAATCCGGCACGGCGGTCGGCGGGATGTTGGTGCCGCCGGTGCCGACGTAGTAGTTGAAAAAGTCGTTGCCGTTGGTGACGGAGCCGGAGCCGAGCGTGATCGGCAACGGGGCGGTGCCGGTGTTGACATAGTTGGAAAGGACAATTTCGCGGATGATGTAACTACCCGGGACGATGCCGCCGAGCGTGTACGCTCCGTTGGTGCCGGTGAAGACGGACTGCACGAGCGGATCGGCGGGGGAAATAATCCCGTTGCCCATTAAATCCTGCAACAGGTCCACTTCGACGTTGACGATGCCGGTGTCGTTGGTCGAATAAATGCCGCTGCCATAGACGTCGTTCCAGACCGTGCCCCTGGCGACGGCGAGGTTGGTCGGCGAGATGGCGTATTGGAAGAAGTTGATGTTGGTGGTGTACAGCGAGGTGAAGTTGACCATCACGCTGTTGTTCGGCGGGGCGCTGCCGATGTAGCCGGGCAGCAGCGTTTCAGCGACGAGATACGCGCCCGTGGACAGGTTGGCGAGCTGATAATTTCCGTTGGCGTCGGACAAAACACTTTCGATCAGCGTGACGGGCATGCCGTTGGAAACGGAGTAAAGCGACAGGGTGACGTTTTGCAGCGACGGCTCGCCCGGGTTATAAGTCCCGGAATGGTTCGTGTCATTGTAAACGGTGCCGGTGATTTGCGCGGCCTGGATGCTGACGCTCACCGAGCCGGAAGCGGCCGCGATCGCCGCGCCGTTGGTATCCATGCCGTAATCCGCCGAGGCCGTGTTCAACGCCGTGGCCGGACCGCCGATGACCTGCATGGTGATGTCATTGGTAAAGATGGCATTGACGGCGAGGGGCGTGGCACCGATCAGGTTGGTCCAATACAGATTGCCCCCGCCGGTGGAACTCGGCGATACGGTTGCCGAAAGGTACTGCAGATAGCTGCCACTGTAACTGTCATTCAAGGGAATGACACTGATGGGAATCCGTCCGGTGTTCTGCACGAGAATCTGGAATACAATGTTGCTGCCAATGGCGACGCTGCCGCCGCCGGACGGGCTCAAAACGGACTTGGTGATGGTGAACGCGCCGGGGGTCATCGTGAGCAGCACGCCATTGGTCGCGGAGACGACGCCGGGCGGGCCGGCCACCATGTAGTTCGTAAGCCGCGCAGAATAATTGGTGGCGGTAAACGTGACGGTCAGGTTGGTGAAGGCGCCGGGAGCGTAGGTGCCGATGTTGGTCCAGGTCAGTTTCCCGGCGGAGTTCGTCGTGGGCAAAATGCTGGCGGTGACGAATGAAAAATTCGTCGCGGGATAATTGTCCACCAACTGCACGTTGGTCAGCGTTAGCGTGCCGCTGTTGACGACCTGCAGGTTATACTGGACGGTCGAGCCGACGCCGGCCTGTCCGCCCACGGGCGACAGCAGCGACTTGCTGACGGTGATGCCCGCCGCGGGCACACCGGCAATCTTAAAGGTGGCGTAACCGCTGTTGGTCGCGCCGCCACCAAGGCCGTTGGTGGAGGTGGCCGTGGCAGAGTTGGTGATGACGGCGTTGGTGCCGATCGCGGTGAAATAGACGGTGATATTCGTTTCCTGTCCGGGCGCGAAACTTCCCAGATTGGTCCATGTCACACTGCCGGCCGGCGAATTTGTCGCGGTCGCGGGGATGCTGGAGGTGAGGTAGCTCAAATTGTTCGTCGGAAACACATCGGTGAGCGTGAAGTTCGGCAGCACGGTGTTGCCAGTGTCGATGATCTGCAGGTTGAACGACATGGTCTGCCCGACCACCGCCGTACCGCCGGATGGCGAGACGAGGCTTTTGGTGACGAGCACGCCCGGCGCGGGCGCACCATAACCGGCCGGCAAGGCGTTGGTCGCGCTGATGACGGTGCCGCCGATGTTGACGGAGTTGCTCACGCCGGTGGAGCCGACGACCTTGGCGAGGTATTGAAAGGTGCTCGTGCCCTGGCTCAAGATGACCGGAATCGTATAACCGTTCGGAGGCCCGAGCGGAAAACCGTTGGTGGTATCGGGAATCGTAAAGCCGTTCAGGGACGTGCTGTTCGCGACGTATTGCAGCGAGCCGGACGGCGTGTCGATCACGACGGTGTTGCCGAGCGGCAGGAGACTTTTGTTGTCCGTTACCACGGAGTATTGCAGCGTATCACCCACGCTCAAACCGTTAGGCGGGGTGTCGGTGACGATGATGGAGGTTTTATTCAACAGGGGCACGGGAAACGGCAGCACAGATGTGCCGAGGTCAAGACCGGGGTTTCCCGATGGTGCCGTTGAGGCGTCTTCGCCCCACGCGACGCTCAAAAGTGTTCCATCGAGCGTGTAAACCTTCATGCCGCTCTGGTCATTTTTGGAACCGGGAACGTAAACACGTTTTGACTGTAGCGCGGTCAAAGTGAAATTGGTGCTATAGCTGTTTCCCGCCGAATCGGTCAGCGGCGTATTGGTACCCCCATAGGAGACATAAAGCAGAGTGTTTGCCACCGGCGTCACCCAGACCGGACTGCCGTTCACGGTGTAATCGCTGCTGCCCGGTGCCCAACCCACGTTGGCGACCGTGGTGAGGCTGCTTTTCGGCAGCGGTGTGTAGCCCCAGTTGTAGGCGTTGTCAATATTGTCCGTCGGGTTGTTCGTCGGATCCGCGCAGGCCGTGGTGAGCACGGTAAAAGTTTCGCCACCGGCGCTGGTAAAGCTGGCGCCGGAATTGGTCGGCATCGGGTATTCGGCACCCCCATCGGCTGGCACGGTAAAACTGCCGCTCGCAGTCAGGTTCGTGTAAAGGATGGTGATGGGCGTGGCGTTGGGGTTGTAAAAATAATTGATCGTCGTGTAAAGTGTTCCGCCAGAGACCATGGAGGGCACAGGTGTGTAATAACCGCCCGCCCATTCCTGCTGCGGATACAACGTGAACCAGTCGTAAGCGTATTGATTGATCGGATCACCGACCGCGAGGTTGGCCTCGACCGGCTTGTCGGCGCTGATGGTCGCTCCGCGTTTGACTCCGCCATCGACGAGATAACTTTGCCCCTCATTCAGCGTGACCGTAAATGGCGGGGTCGGCCCGGGCCCGTCCAAATCAATGGTCACCTTCGTATTGTCCTGCGCCGCCATCACAAAAAAATCCACGTTGCTGAACAGCAATTCCGGCATGTTCTGGCCGATGGGGCTGACGAAATTTGTCCCGTAATCCAGCGTGGACAGCACCACCACCGCACCGCCATTCACCGGACCCGTTGGCGAAGGCCAGCCCGCGCGCGTCACCACCAGCGCCTTGTTCGCCGCGATACGGTCACCACCGTCGTAATAAAGCTGGACGGGGTTGCGCGGTTTGCATGGGACCGTGTTGGAAAGCGTGATGACCGTGCCCGCCGGAATGCCCACGGGATCATGCGTGAAACCGGGGCAGATGCCGTTCGCATCATTGCCGTCACCCCAGACTTGGGTTGAAGGTTGCGTCGGCGAAGTGAGGTTCGTTTCGTAACCGTCCTCCCATTGGTCATAGTAAATCACCGTGCCGTCGCCCGTGGTCAGCAAGGACGTGACCATGAAGAAATTTGTGTCGGTGATGTCCGGCGAAACCGTTTCCATGCCCTGCAACACCTGCGCCTCCGGCATGGGCAGATAAAATTCCTGGATCAGGTTGACGCCGCGCGCGGCTCCAAGGGTGAAAAGAAGAAAGACGCCTGCCAAAGTCAGCCGCCAAAAATGGCATAAAGACACACTACGTGTATGACGATTCATTTTAAAGAGGATACGCGTCAGCCGGCGGGTTGAGCCGTCTGACCAATCGTCAGGTGAGGAACCTTTATGTCTGCAACAGCCTAAACTAAAAACTTCTGACTACTGCGCGGTCGAATCGTGACACAACCCGCCTAGAACGCAAGTATTTTTGTGAATAACTTGTGAATAGTCAGCATAGCCCGTTGTAAATCAGCATAAAATGAAGAACTAAAATGCTGACATTCCAGACATTTCGTCATTTATCCACAAGGTTGGATTTAGTTGGATTTAGCCTGATTCGGTCGGATTTTGTGGTCCGGCTCGAACCCCGTCCGGAAGGTTTTTAGTGCCCGTCCGGAAGGACTTAGACTGAATTCGCCGGTGATTGCCACTTCGTGGCTTCGTTTTGGGTTCTTTTTTTCGAGAAACCCAATGTTTATGCGGGCAACTTTGGGTTCGTTTTGAAGAAAAAAAACACTTTTCCGGGAGGGATGGCGTGCCGCCGTCCTCACCACCATCGGCCACATCCGTCCCATCGTCCTATTTTCCCTCCGCGCCAATGGTGTAGCGCCGAGACTGTGCCTCGATCGACCCGCAGTCCGAAATCCAAGATCAGCTCCACCGCCTCCCACCTCGTTATTTAGGTTGGATTTGGTCGGATTCGCTCGGATTTTGGTGGGGCGAACGTTCCAACGAGCCGTTTTGCCCTGTAACCTGCAACGTGCAACCAACACTTTTCCCTTTAATACCGGCCTCGCCAGTGGCTCGGTTCAAGCCATTCCAGCCCGGCACTCGCGCCATTGCCCACCCCCATCCCCAGCACCAAGTTGGTGCCTATGTCAAAGAACAGACTGCAAATCGCCGGCCCGAGCTCCGAAAGCCGTAATTTGTTCCCGCTTTGCCGCGCCGAAGGCGGGCTTGTCGCGTCCCACATTCAGGACGGATCTATTATAGTCAAAAAATAGTAACCTCTGTCAATATTAAAAAATCCTATGTTTACTAAATCCGCAGTCAGCCAGAGGCCTTCCAAGAGACCTGCGCGGCCCCCTCGGTTAGCCACGGTCTTAAGTTGCAAGGGGTTTGAGGGAAGAGTTTTAGGTAGATAACGAGATGGCACAGCTCTGCCAGCATCCCCTGCCCAATTTTCGCCCTTTTCGCCGGGGCGTCTGGGGTTACATTTTCACCCGCCATACGCTTTCGGCCAGGGCGAAAATTGTAAGGTTGCCGTTTTTTTGGGCCGCGTTATCTTGATGTTCATGAGTACGGTTCAAGAAATTGAAGCAGTCATCCCGAAGCTTTCACGCGCTGAAGTTGAAGAAGTTCGCGCGTGGATTGATGACTTTCTTGAAGACCAGCTTGAACTCACCGATGACGTGAAGGCCAAGCTGGATCAATCCCGCCGCGAAATCGCCGAGGGCAATTACACGTCTCGCCAGCCGAAATGAGCCGTGGCCGCTGCGCTCCAGGTCTTGTCGCACACTTTTTCCAAGGCGTTTGACGGCTTGCCATCCGGCATCCGCGAAACGGTGCAATGCAAGATTGACGAAATGGGAACGCGCCTGGAAAATTTTCCCCACAAACGGCTGCAAGGCCGGCCCGAATGCAAACTTCGCGTCGGCGACTATCGTGTGCTTTACGAATTCGACGTAAAACTTGGCCGCATATATCTCCACTACGTCGGCAACCGGCGGGAGATTTACAAGCGAAGTTAATTTACCACTTTGTCGCCAAGGCGTTTGGAGTTACAGTTTCAGCCGTCATCAACACGCTTTCGGCCAAGGCGAAAATCAGCGGACTTGCCGGTAGTGAAATGATTTTCGAGTCCTGCAAACCAGTTGAAACACCTTGAAAAAATACGTTCCTAAAAAAATTACCGAATCAGAAATTAAAGAAATTCAGGATTCCGTGCAGTGGGCAAACATGAGGATTCGCACCATGTCGCCTGAAATAAAACCGCACTGCAAGCGGATATTCAAACTTGCCACGGAAGATAGCGATGATTCAGTTGCAGCACAGCAAATCATAAATGAATTCAGCCTGCTTTTAATTCGCAGTGACAGCTCAAAATTAAATAACCACGCATCAAGAAAATCTTAAATACAGCGCTCACCAATAATGATCAAAACTATATTCATAAGTTAAGCAAGGCCCTTAAATCACCAACAAAATTCCACATAACGCCGACGGAAAAATTTCTGCTTTTCTTTTGGGCGTGGGGTTCGTTTTCATTTGCGGACAAAGATAGCTTTCCGCCTTTGGTTCTTTTCACTGTGAAAGATTTGACCCGGCTCGTTCAAATTGTGTTTGGAACGAACGGTGTAACCGAAAGCTCGCTTGAGGCAACCATCGGTCGGAAACTCAGGCTTAAAACTATCAAGCATTGCAAGGTGACAACCGCTCAAGCTGATAGGTGGATTCAGCAGTTTCAGGCTTACAAAGCCACTCATTCCGCACAGATTAAAGATAGGTTTGATATATGGGGGAATTTTTTGAAAGAACAGCAATTGCTTAATACGTGTTGCATTAAATGTGGAGTTTCGCCCGCACAAGCAAAGGAAATTTTGGAATTTTATCTGAATAACCGCGAAACACTTCGGCGGTATTTCAAGGGGAAACATTCCGACTTCCAGGAAGGGTAACCTCGTCGGCACGGTTGCCATGCAAGCGCACTAAAGTTCAATCGTCGGCAGGAGTCAACTTAATACCAGTTGACTTGCCGCATGATTGATATGATTGCGAAAAGTTTAACGCCTGAACCACCGGATGATTGCTGGTGGAAATTAAAATTAATTCTCGATGCAATAAAACTTTTAATTTCCTCAATCGTATTTGCGCGAAATTTTCTCGCCCGCCATCCCATTTCTCGGTTTAATCTCCGCCGCATGAAACAGAAAGCCTACGCCGCCGCCGGCGTTGACATCGATCTCGGCAACAAGGTCAAAGCCACCCTGCCCCGGCTCCTTGCATCCACGCATCGCAAGGAAGTGCTCGGCAAGGTCGGTGGCTTCGGCGGCCTCTTCCAGCTGGATCTCAAAAAATATCGCGAACCCATCCTCGTCAGCAGCGTGGACGGCGTCGGCACCAAGCTCAAAATCGCGTTCCAGATGGATAAACACGATACCATCGGCGCCGATCTCGTGAACCATTGCGTCAACGACATCGCCGTGCTCGGTGCGGAACCGCTTTTCTTCCTCGATTACCTCGGCACCGGCAAGCTGGAGCCGCACGTCTTCACCGAAATCATCAAGGGCTTCGCCCGCGCCTGTGCGCAAAACAACTGTGCCCTCATCGGCGGCGAAACCGCCCAGATGCCGGGTTTCTACCAGCCCGGCGAATACGATGTGAGCGGTACCATCGTCGGCGTGGTCGAAAAATCCCGCATGTTGAACGGCCAGAAAACCGTGAAACGCGGCGACGTCGTCATCGGCATCGAATCCAGCGGTCTCCACACCAACGGCTATTCGCTCGGGCGCAAAATCTATTTCGAACAGCTCGGCTACAAGCCCACGGACAAGGTGCCCGGCCTGAAAAAATCCATCGGCGAGGAATTGCTGAAGGAACACATCAGCTACGGCCCGCTCGTGCAGAAGCTGATCAAGAAGTTCAATCTCATCAGCAAGCCAAATGTCGTGAAATCGTTCGCCCACATCACCGGCGGCGGCTTCGTGGACAACATCCCACGCGTTCTGCCGAAGACGCTCGACGTCGTCATCAAAAAAGGTTCCTGGGACATGCTGCCGATCTTCCGCATCATCGCCGAAAAGAGCGGCGTACCGGACGAGGAACTTTACCAGGTCTTCAACATGGGCATCGGCATGGTCGCCATCGTCTCGGCGGACAAAGCCGCCGCCGCGCTGAAATTCATCAAGGCGCAGAAGCATGATGCCTGGCTCATCGGCGAAGTCGTCAAGGGCAAGGGCGAGGCCCGCGTGGAATAAATACTATCCGTCGTAGCCGCCGACGTCAGTCGGCGCATATTTCCTTACAGAACGTCCGCACTACTCCATCTCCCGCACCGAAAAATAAACCGCAAAGCTGGCGCCTCTTTCTTGTAGCCGCCGATGTCAATCGGCGCAAACCAACTCCCGGTTCATTATCGAGCCCACCAAAAACATCATCTGGCCGCGTACGACATCAACCCGTAGCCGCCGACATCAGTCGGCGCAAATTGTCTACTCCATCTCGCGCCGCGGCAGAACTCGTTGCTTGATACCCGGTTCAACTACTGTGGCATGGTGTTTCCAAAACCAAGGCCAATAGCCCAAATCAAACACATCCAGCCGCGGAAACCCCGGCACCACCGCACCAAGATACGGCCATGTTTCAGGCGATTTTACCAATCCCGCCCGCAACGGGTTCAAGAGCACATAATCTGCGCACGCGACACTAAACGCATGGCGATGCCGTTCTTTTCCCGTCAGAACGTGATCATGCGCCTGATGCTGAAATTTCGCCGGCCGTAAAACCGGACCGAGCTGTGCCCGCAGGAATTTCATCCCGTTGCGCTGGTCTGCGTCCTTGCGAATCCCCATCCACACCAGATGCAAGTGATCCGGCATCAGGCAATATGCCGGACAAAGCAGTCCTTCCCTTGCCGCCGCGTGCAGCAGCATCTCGCGAAAGACTTTGTGGAATAAATCATCCAACCAGCCCTGCTGCCGGTTCGCGACCGGCAAAGTCCAGAACACAACCGCATCGGCCTGATAAAATTCGCGCTTGAGCCGGGGCAGGTAATGGGAGAACTCAGAACGCGGCTTGCGGTCGGCTAAATCCATGGCTGCCGTTTTTGGGAGCACGCCAAAAAGTTAGCGCGGACTAACGTCCACGGCTACGCCTTTTTTGTAGCCGCCGACATCAGTCGGCGCAAATTTTAATCCACCCAATCACGCATACCGAAAAGTCCGCACGGACCAACATCCGCGACTACATCATTTTTTGTAGCCGCCGACGTCAGTCGGCGCAAACCAACTCCCAGCTCATTAGCAAGCCCGCCAACGCATAATTTGGCCGCGCGCAACCTCAACTCGTAGCCGCCGACATTAGTCGGCGCAAACTTTAAACCATTCCCCATGGCAACATCCCCAAATCTGACGGCAGAATTTGGATTCCAAATCCGCGCCATCCGCGTAATCTGCGGGGAGTGATTTCCCATTCGGCAAAGATTTTTCTACTGGCCATGGTCGCAAGCAGCGCGCTGCTGTTTTCGGCCCGTGCCGAAGTCGTTTCCGCCACGATCCAAACGCCGCCGCCCGCCGAAGCCGGCTATTTCAAGCTGGGGTCGAACAAAAATCCCGCCGGGCACGAAATTTCCGTGAACAGCCGCTCCCTTTTGCTCGATGACGTGCCATGGCTGCCCGTTATGGGTGAATTTCACTACGCACGCGTCCCCGAAAACGAGTGGCGCGATGAACTTCAGAAAATGAAGGCCGGCGGCGTGGACATCGTGTCCACTTACGTTTTCTGGATCCATCACGAGGAAATTCAAGGCCAATGGGACTGGACCGCCCAGCGTGACCTGAAAAAGTTTTTGCAGGTGTGCAATGAACTCGGATTAAAAGTCGTCGTCCGTTGCGGCCCGTGGTGTCATGGCGAAGTCCGTAACGGCGGCTTTCCCGACTGGGTCGTGGCGCACAAGGACTGGAAACTGCGCTCGACCGACACCAATTTTCTCGCCGCGGTGAAAATCCTGTACGGACAAATCGCGGCGCAGTTGCACGGCGAATTGTGGAAAGACGGCGGCCCGGTCATCGGCATCCAGGTGGACAACGAATTTGGCGGGTCACCGGAATATTTGATGGCCTTGAAAAACATGGCGATCAACGCCGGTATCGACGTGCCGCTTTACACCAAGACCGGCTGGCCGGCAATGAAAACGCCGCCGCCATTGGGAGAATTGCTGCCGCTCTTCGGGGCGTATGCCGATGGATTTTGGGAACGCACGCTCGACCCCATGGCCGGCGCGAACTGGCTGAAATTCACCTTTCGCAGCACGCGCACCGATACCGGCGTGGGCAACGACACGCTCGGCAACCGCAAATCCGGCGACACCGCCGGCACGGAAAAATATCCCTACCTCACCTGCGAAATCGGCGGCGGCATGGCCGCGTCCTACCATCGCCGGATGAATTACGACCCGCGCGATGTCGAGTCCGTCGCGCTCTGCCAGCTCGGCAGCGGCAGTTCCTTGATGGGTTACTACATGTTCCACGACGGCATCAATCCCGACGGCAAACTTTCGACCCTGCAGGAGTCCACGGCGACCCATTATCCCAACGACTTGCCGGTGAAAATCTACGCTTACAACTCGCCCATCTCCACCGCCGGAATTTTCAATCCGCAATACTTCTGGATCCGCCGGCTGAATCTATTCCTTCACGACTTCGGAAATTACAACAATCCGCTCGCGCAAATGCCCGCAACCCTGCCCGCTGTGCAGCCGGAAAATAAATCCGATACGAACATTTTGCGCTGGTCCGTTCGTTCGGACGGAAACTATGGCTATGTATTTGTGAACAATTACGAACGGCTGCGTTCCTTGCCTGCAAAAGCAAACGTGCAATTCAAACTTAATCTACCGGGCGGTGAATTTGTATTCCCGCAAAAGCCGGTGACCATTCCGGCGGACTCTTTCTTCTTCTGGCCGTTCAACCTGAACCTCGCGGGGGTGCAACTGGTTTATGCCACCGCTCAACCGGTTTGCAGGGCAGATGTCGGAGATGTGCAGGTTTTTTTCTTCGCCGAAACCCCGGGCGTGCCCGCGGAATTTATTTTTCATCCCGGAAGTGTTTTTACTTCACCGGCAGAATTTCACAACGTGCATCCAGGCCGCAAACCGGTGATGACCATGAAAAATAAAATCGGGGAAACCATCCAGATCGTTTTATTGAACGAAGCCGATTCGCTTGCCTTGCAAAAAATCGACGGGAAAATCGTATTCGAAAAACCGCAGAAATTTCCCACGACCAGGGTCAGGGCAACATTGATTCAGCCCGCCGGTCCCGCGCGTGAAATTCCGCTGGCCGGAAAATCGCATTTGGCCGCCGCGCCAACCGACGACGATTTCACCAACGCCGCGATTTGGAAAATCGAGCTGCCTCGGAGCGCCGAGCCTTTGCTCGGCTCGTTTCAAAATAACGTCACCAACCCGCCGAGCAAAAGCTCGGCGCTCCTGCGCATCCATTATCTTGGCGATGTGGCCCGGCTCACCCTTGACGGCAAGCTCCTCGAAGACGATTTTTACACCGGTCGCGATTTTGAGATCAACCTCCAGCGCTATGCCCCGGACATATTGACGGGCGATTTACGGCTGGAAATTTTGCCGTTGCGCAAAGACGCGCCAATTTTCTTCGAGCCAAAATATAAGCCGGATTTCGGCACAAAACAGGCGGTCTTAAAACTTTTGTCCGTTGAATTGGTCCGGCAAAGCGGAAAATAATTTCGCATGAAAAAAACCTTATCCGTCGCCTTGGTCGCCTCGGTCTTATTTTCTGTGCATGCCGCAGCGCCGGACTCGACCCTCTGGCTCGACCAGCCGGCAAAGGCTTTCACCGAGTCCCTGCCTCTCGGGAACGGCCGGCTCGGCGCGATGGATTTTGGCGGCGTCGAAAACGAGCGCGTGGTGCTGAACGAAGATTCGCTCTGGTCCGGTTCCCCGCAAAACGCCGATCGCACGAACGCCTTTGAAGCCCTGCCGGAAATCCGCCGCCTGCTCCTTGAGGGTAAAAACCACGAGGCCGAGGCGCTCGTGAACAGCAATTTCACCTGCGCCGGACGCGGTTCCGGCAATGGTCGCAGCGGCAACCTGCCCTATGGCTCGTATCAGGTGCTCGGCGATCTCCGGCTGAACTTTTCCTATTCGGACACCAACGCCGCAACGGATTATCGCCGCGAACTGAATCTGACCACCGCCACCGGGCATACGGAATTCTCGCGCGGCGGCACAAAATTTTCGCGCGACATTTTTGTCAGCGCGCCGGACCAGGCCATCGTGATACATCTCGGGGCGGATCAAGCCGGACAAATTTCTTTCACGGCGGCGCTGGATCGTCCGGAACGATTCAAAACAGAAATTGTTGATAACGATGAACTGCTCATGACCGGCGCCTTGACCAACGGCGCGGGCGGCGACGGTGTGAAATACGCCGCGCGTTTGAAAATCCTGAATCGCGGCGGAAAGATTTCAGCAGCGGACGGAAGGATTTCCCTGAGCGGTGCGGACGGAGTTCTGTTGCTGGTAACGGCGGCAACGGATTATAAACGCTACGCCAAAATCTCGCACCGCGACGTTGCGGCGGTCACGCAAAAGCAGTTAAAAGCCGCCGCCAAAAAGAACTTTTCCGACCTGCTCCACACGCACCTTGCCGACTATCAAAACCTTTACGAACGCGTGAAGCTGGAATTACCGGATTCAAATTCGGAAATTTCCACGAAGCCGACGCCGCAACGCATCGCCGCGATGGATTTGAAGAACGATCCTTCGCTGGCCGCCTTATATTTTAACTTTGGCCGTTACCTGCTCATCTCCTCGTCGCGCCCCGGTAATATGCCGGCGAACTTGCAGGGACTTTGGGCGGATACCATCTCCCCGCCGTGGGGTGCGGATTACCACCTGAATATCAACCTGCAGATGATTTACTGGCCGGCGGATGTCTGCGGCCTGGGCGAACTTAACGAACCGCTGTTCAGCTACATCGAATCGATGCAAAAAAATGGCGCACAAACGGCGAAAGATTATTACCACGCGCGCGGCTGGGTGGCCCATGTGCTGGCGAACGCATGGGACTTTACGTCGCCGGGCGAAAGCGCGTCCTGGGGCGCGACGGCGAGCGACAGCGCGTGGCTGTGCCATAACCTCTGGGAACATTGGGAATTCACCGGTGACAAAAAATTTCTGCGCGAAATTTATCCCGTGCTGCGCGGCTCGGCGGAATTTTATTCCGACATGCTCATCGAGTATCCCACAAACCATTGGCTGGTCACCGCGCCGGCCAATTCGCCGGAAAACGCCTTCCTGATGCCGGACGGCAAGCCCGCGCACATCTGCCTTGGCCCGACGCTGGATAACCAGTTGTTGCGATTCTTATTTGGCGCGTGCATCGAGGCATCGGCCATTCTCGATACGGACAAGGATTTTGCCGCCACTTTGAAAGACAAGCGCGACCGCCTGCCGCCCACGCAGATCGGCCAGGAGGGGCGCGTGATGGAATGGTTGCAGGAATATCCCGAACAGGACCCGCATCACCGGCACACGTCGCACCTGTGGGGGCTTTATCCCGGCGATGAGATTTCGCCCGCGACCACGCCCGCGCTGGCCGAGGCGGCGCGCAAAACTTTGGTCGCCCGCGGTGATGAAAGCACCGGTTGGGCCACGGCGTTCCGCATGGGCATGTGGGCGCGCCTGCACGACGGCGATCATTCGTTCCTGTTGTTGCAAAACCTCATCAAACCGGCGGCGGCCACCAGTCCGGATCATTCACGCTGGACGGGCGGTTGTTACCCGAACCTGTTCGACGCGCATCCGCCGTTTCAGATCGACGGCAATTTCGGCGGCACGGCGGCCATCGCAGAAATGCTCGTGCAATCGCAGGGCAGTGAAATCGAGCTATTGCCCGCCCTGCCCTCTGCGTGGCCGAATGGAAAGGTCTCCGGCCTGCGCGCGCGCGGCGGCTATGAGATCAGCATTGAATGGGAAAGCGGAAAACTGGCTTTGGCCACGGTCAAAAATATTTCCGGCGACGGGCATTGCAAAATTTGCTATTCAGGAAAGACGGTTGTATTGGATTTGAAAAAAGGTACATCCAAAAATTTAAACTCCGACCTTCAGTAAGACACGGCAAACCCGCGAGGTTTTGGACTGCGGCGGGAAGCGGAGCGCGACGCCGCTTTCGTCCGCACGAAAATTTATCGAACATTCAAAAGCCTTCCACCCGCACGAAAACGGTGTCACGGTAGAAAAGTTCGCCCGATTGCAAACTGCATTGTGAACCACCCCGAAATCGCGCTGTGAATTCCTTCTCCCTCCTAAAGAGGGAGAAGGTCAGGATGAGGGAGCCTTGGTTCCGCCAGACTACCCAATCGGATTATCTCCCATGGTTTCTCCACAGCATATCGCGGCTCCGTCCATCGCAGTCCAAAACGCGCATCTGAACTTTCTAATTTTTTCAATCAGTGTAATCTGCGGACGCATTTTTCATGAACATACTCGTCATCGGTTCGGGCGGACGCGAACACGCCCTCGTCTGGAAACTGGCGCAATCCCCGCACGCCACGCAAATGTGGTGCGCGCCCGGCAACGCCGGCATCGCACAGGAACAGCTCGCCAAAAATGGCAGCATCGTGGAATGCATCAACATCGGTGCGGAAGATTTGCCCAGGCTGCTCGCGTTTGCACAGGAGAAGAAGATTGATTTCACCGTCGTCGGCCCGGATAACCCCCTCGCGCTCGGCGTGGTGGATTTGTTCCAGAAAAACGGTCTGAAAATCTGGGGCGTGAACCAGAAGGCGTCGCAATTCGAGGCCTCAAAGATTTTCTCGCAGAAATTCATGGAGAAATATGGCATCCCGACCGCCGCCGCCGGGACTTTTTCCGATGTCGCCGCCGCCAAGAAATTCTGCGCCACGCTCGGCGGCAAGTGCGTGGTGAAAGCCGACGGCCTCGCGCTCGGCAAAGGCGTTTTGATCTGCCATAACCAGGCCGAAGCCGAAAAGGCCGTGGACGAAATCATGGTCAGCAAGGCGTTCGGCGCGGCGGGCGCGAACGTCGTCATCCAGGAATTTCTGGAAGGCATCGAGGTGTCGCTCCACGCCTTATGCGACGGCCAGACGGCGAAGATTTTCCCCACCTCGCAGGACCACAAACGCGCCCTCGACGGCGATGCCGGCCTGAACACCGGTGGCATGGGCACGTATTCCCCCACGCCGTTCCTCAACGACACGCAGCTTGCCGAGACCGCGCACCGCGTGCTCGAACCCTTCATGCGCGGCTGCGTGGCCGAGGGCATCGACTATCGCGGCCTGCTATATCCGGGCGTGATGCTTACCAAGAACGGCCCGAAAATTCTCGAATTTAACGCCCGCTTCGGCGATCCCGAAACCCAGGTCTACCTCACGCGCCTCGAAAACGATCTGGTCGAACTGCTTGGTGCCAGCGCCGGCGGCACGCTGGCCAAACATGAATTGAAATGGAAACCCGAAGCCAGCGTATGCGTCGTCATGGCCAGCGACGGTTATCCGGGAAATTATCCGAAGGGCAAACCGATCCACGGCCTGGCACAAGCCGACGCCCTGCCGAACACCAAGGTATTCCACGCAGGCACGGCGTTGAAAGGCGCCCAGATCGTGACCAACGGCGGCCGCGTGCTGGGCGTGACCGCCCTCGGCAATAATTTACGCGCCGCCCGGGCCGCCGCCTACGCCGCCGTGGAATGCATCAAGTTCGAAGGTGCCCACTTCCGCCGCGACATTGCGGCCAAGGCGTTTTAAACCGTAGCGGCAGGCGTCCTCGCCTGCCGTAGAGGGCGGCATCCTGCCGCCCGGATAAAACCGTGAAATGCAAGCGACGCGGAAAACTTTTCCTACGCGCCCCGTCATGCGAACGATTCTTCCCGCCGGGCTGAAAGCCACTGCTCTACGGCAGGTAGGCCGCCAACCGCTACGATGAAGGCAATTGCCGTCGCTCGTATGCACTGCTCCACTTCCAATCTTCAGGCGCTTTACATAAGCCCGCTTTCCCCGGGTTGTTCTCTACATAAGCCACCAGCCGGGAGTGTTCTGCATCGTCGCGAATCCAGTGGTCGAAAGATTCAGCTTGCCAAAATTCGCCCGCGCAATGCACCAGTTTGTTCGCCGCCTTGCTCGTGAACGATTTCCAACTGTGCAGAATTTCGCTCAACGTGTGGCCGGGCATCGGCCAGACCACGGCGTGAACGTGATTGGGCATTACCACCCAAGCGCGCAATTCGTATCGCTGGTTGTTGAAATGTTTCAGGGCACCGGTGACCATGTCGGCAATTTCCGGCTTGCTCAACCAGCACGCGCCGCGGCCGGCATCCAGCAGCGCCTCGACCTTGTCGCAATACCATGCGAGCAATTGTTCCTCTTCGTGCCACGTCAGCGGACTTTTGGCCGCGCGCGCCTGTTCCAGAACGGCCTGGCGCTCGTGCTTCAACCGGGCGATTTCGTGGCCCGGCAAAGAGTCCGCCAGTCGGAAGGTGACAAAGTAAACTGCGCCTTCTTTTTTCAGATGCGGCAGCTTGCCGCGAAAATGCAAACCTGCGACCAGTGGACTCGGCGGCGGCGTGTCGGCGGATTTCTTATTCATATCCGTTATGACAAAAGGCTGGCTAGAAGCGTATCGGCCGGCAAGCAGGAACCGTAGCGGCAGGCGTCCCGCCTGCCGTAGAGGGCGGCATCCTGCCGCCCGGAAAAACGGTGGAACGCAGAGACACCAAATAACTTTCTCACGCGCCCCGTTATGCGGACGATTCTTCCCGCCGGGCTGGAAGCCACGGCTCTACGGCAGGCAGGATGCCTGCCGCTACGACCTACGCCGCTGTGGAATGCATCAAGTTCGAAGGCGCCCACTTCCGCCGCGACATTGCCTCGAAGGCGCTCAACTGAAGAAGTTTTCTACTTGCTTCGAATTCAGAAAGCTATTGGTTGAGCGATGTGCGTTGAATCAGTTTCTGTAAGGCGGCCTGTTGTTCGGGCGTGGTGGCATACGGTTGCAGTTGAGCCAGGTCCGTGAATGATTTACCATTGTTTGCCGCCGAGTAAGCGCGGTAGAGGGGTATCATGAGTTGTTGTGTCTCCGTGGTCAAAAAATCCACGCTACCGAATCCATTTGGCCCGATCCCCACGCGCATGTCAAACATGTCGTCCACGGCGTTTTTTTGGGTGATGAGCTGATCACCAAATCCCAGATTGGGAATTGTGTTGGAAGAAACGATTTCCCACCGTTGAAGAATTGAGTCATCCACGGGCATATCAAAATAAGATTGGAGTTGTCCAAGATCCGTCGGAAATTGTTTGTCATTGGCCTGGAGATATTTCCCCAAGGCGATTTCTAACATGTTGGCAAAACGGTTTTCCGCCGAATACCGCAACAAGCCGAGGGCGCGACGAAAATCAACCTCGGTATCCAACTTTCCACGGGTAGCATCAAGCCAGTCCTGGTCGGTCAGATATTGCAATTCCGGGATGCCAGCTTCGGAGTTCGTTGCCAGATGTTGCTTCAATTGAGCAACTCTCTCCGCCCAGAGTTTTGCCGTCTCCTTGGCTGGATCATTGTCCGCATTTTCCAATTGGGTCACCTTACCGCGCAATTTGAGGAGTTCGATCTGGTCTTGCCGTGATCTTAATCGGGCATTTTCCGCCTCCATGGCCGCCAGCCGGTTGGTCGCGTCATCGTGTTCGCGCTGCAACTGCTGGATTTGTTCCTTCAGTGGCGCCTGCTGTTGCCGGAGCGTCTGGACTTGGCTGCCCAGTTGCACGGCTTGTTTGGCCTCATAAATTCCCGCCCCAGCCAGCACGGCTGCGACGGCGATGACAAAAGTTTTTTGAAGTATGGTCATGGCAATGGTTTTGGTTGCGGCGGTGATGATGGTTGAAGTAGTGACGGCTGCCCCCGCGGCCACGGCGGTGGAAATGGTGGTGATGAGTCCGACCGGCGCAGCTTGCACGGCATTGGCGGTGATCAAAACCCCCAGACTGCCGGCGCCAATGGTGATTTTGCGTTTCGAGAAAAATTCGCGCAATTTTTCCACCGCACGGGTAACGCGTTTTTGCGCGGTCTCGTCGGTGATGCCAAGAATTTGCGCCATCTCGACGGCGGATTTTCGCTCAAAATAACGCAGCAGGAGCGCGTCACGGTCGGCCTGGCTCAATTCACCCAGCGCGGCATCTAGTTGCGGTGCGATTTCCTCCCATGAGGCATCCGGGGTCGAGAGCAATTCATTCATGGCAACGGCCTCCTGTTCGCGAGATTGCCGGCGTACCGCCGCGCGCACCTGTTTCGCCGCGAGGTTGCGCGCGGTCGTGTGCAGCCAGCCGGAGAGAACCGGGTGATGTGTCAGGCCCGCGGCGCTTTGCGCCAGGGCCACGAACACCGCTTGGGTGACGTCCTGGGCGGAGTGCGCCTCGCCGGTCATGCGGAACGCGGCAGAATAAACGAGGTCAACGTGCCGCCTGACCAGTTCCGTAAAAGTCGCATCCGAGCGACGTTCGGCATAGTCGCGCAAGAGTTGCTGGTCGGTAAGTTCGTTCACTCATGAGATAATACCCGCCGCCGCCGAAAGCGGACAAAAAATCTGAAGCCGGCAGAGTGTGCACTGCCGCCGTGACTTCGCAGCGAAGGTGTTAAGGCAATTGAAATCCTACGGAGCCGCGTCCACTTTCCATTCGGCCCCGATTTTCTTCATGCGTATCAATTTTTCCGCACCCACGCCGTCAAGGTAAACACGAAAAACCACCTCGTCATCGGCCGGTGATTGTTGATCCAGAATGCGGTATCCGGTCACCTGACTGTATTCCTGCACCGTGGCCGCCGTCAATTCATCCAAAGTCTTGCCGGTCAACTCCATCGTGTCTCCAACCTGCTTTTGCCTTGCTTGCAACAGGTCGGGCGAAAGGCTGGCGGCGTAGCCCTTAAGATCACCTTTGGTGATGGCCAGGATTGCGGTTTGAAAGGCAGCCCGGGGGTCGTCATACCCTGCGGCCGTCCATGAATCGCGCGGAAATAAATCTTGCGGCGGAACTTCGGGTGGTTTGGCTGACACTCCTTTTGGCTGGGTGCGCAGCTTCTGGTTTTGCTCCTGTAATGTTTGCATTGTCGCGGCATTTTGGCGCAACACCCCCACTTCACCGCGCAATTTCAGGAGTTCCGTTTGATTCGAGTTCGATTGCAACCGCGCATTTTCCGCCAGCAATCCGGCCAGCCGGTTGGTCGCATCCGCAAAGTCATTCTGTAACTTTTGGATTTGTTCCGTCAATGGCGCCTCCTGTTGCTGGAGCGCCTGGTTTTGCTCATTTAGTCGCGCGGCCTGGCGGTCTTCGTAAACGCCCGCGCCGGCTACGACGGCCAGCGTGGCGGTGATGAGGGTTTTCTGGAGCGTGGTCATGGCGATGGTTTTGGCGGTGGCGGCAATGAGGGTTGAAGTGGTTACGGCTGTTCCGGCAAGCGCGGCGGTAGAAATGGTGGCGGCCAATCCCACCGGAGCGGATTGCACCGCGTTGGCGGAAATCAATATCCCGAGGCTGCCCGCGCCGATCGTAATTTTTTTCCTGGTGAAAAATTCGCGCAGTTTTTCCACTGCGCGGCTGACGCGCTTTTGCGCCGTGTCATCGCTGACGCCCAACGCAAAACCGACGGCGCGGAAATCCTGATTCTTGAAATACCTCAGCAACAAGGCCTCGCGGTCGTCGTCCTCCAGGCTGTCGAGCGCCTCGTCGAGCACGGGGGCGATCTGCGGCCAGTCGGCGGACGGTTCGGAATCGATCAGGAGCTGTTCCATGGCCTGCCTTTCGTGGTCGCGGCGGCGGCGTTCGTCGCGGAGATGGTTGAGCGCGGCATAGCGCGTGGCGCGGTGCAGCCAGCCGGCCAGCGAGCTGTCCATGCCGATTTTTCCCGCCAATGAGGCGGATTTCTGCGCGAGGTCGCTGAAGACCGTTTGCGCCACGTCCGCCGCCATCGCGGGCGATTCCAGCTGCCGCAGCGCGGCGGAATAAACCAGATCCGCATGGCGGGTGACCAGTTCGTGAAACGCGGCCTCATCGCGGCGGACGGCGAAGTCGTTCAATAGTCGGGCATCGGCTTTTTCGTTCACTCACTTATTAAACAACCGGCGCGGGAAAAATCCGACAAAGTTTTTCCAGGGCGTATCTTTAAAATGCCGGAGGATGCGGTCTTTCCGCCTCGTTACCGGTCCGAGTCCCCCGCCGCCGCACCCCGGGAACTTGGAAAAATCACCCTTGGCCGGTATTTTTATTTGATTTTTTCCGGCACAGCTTTACCGTGCTGGGATGAATTTTTCCCCAGGTTTTGGCGTTGGCCGGAAGTACAAACCCGCCGCGTTTATTCTGATCGCTGCGGCGCTGGTGTTTCTCGCGCCACCGGCAGTGGCCCAGGATGATGACTATCTGACAGTTTACAGCGTCATCGAGCAGGCGGACTCGCTGGCGGCCAATGGCCGGACGGCCCAGGCGCACGCCAAATATCTTGAAGCCCAACGCGACCTGGCGGCATTCAAACAAGATAATCCTAACTGGAACAACCAGATGGTCTCCTACCGCATGGACTATGTGGCGGATAAAATCAAGGTAACTTCGGGTGAGAATGTTTCCGCGACCGGTGACAACAGCTCCATGCCGA
Organism: Candidatus Sulfotelmatobacter sp.; assembly: GCA_035485115.1. Taxonomy (GTDB): domain Bacteria; phylum Verrucomicrobiota; class Verrucomicrobiia; order Limisphaerales; family UBA11358; genus UBA11358. The sequence goes on from DATHOG010000232.1 coordinate 46,122, forward strand.
AGGCGTCAAGCGCGCCGATTTCCCCCGTCAAATTATTGGAGGCGGGGAGCGAGCCGCTAAAGGTTTTACGGCTGCACCCGGCCGTCGGCGACAAGCAATCCGTGACGATGACCTTGCAAATGAACATGGCGATGTCCGCCGCCGGCAATTCGGTGCCGGCCATGAATCTCCCCGCGATGGTGATGACGATGGATAGCGAAGTGAAAGACGTTTCGCCCGATGGTGAAATCAGTTACGCGATCGTGTTCAGCAGTGCGGATGTGGTCTCGGACAAAGATACGCCGCCCG
>DATHOG010000233.1:0-25079 GCA_035485115.1 Candidatus Sulfotelmatobacter sp.
CGAACCTCGAGGCGGGCGCGCATTACTCGAATTATTTCATCCCGGTCTGGAACGCGGCGATCATGTTTGCGTTTTATCTCGTGGTCGTCTGGCTGCTGGGGAAACTAAAAAACTTCAACCATGAACTGGAAACCCGTGTCCGGTTGCGCACGGATTCGCTCGCCCGGGAAATCCGTGAACGGATGCGCCTGCAAAAAGAGCTGGTCGAAGCGGGCGAACGCGAACGCCAGCGCATCGGTCATGAATTGCACGACGGCTTGTGCCAGCATCTCACAGGCACGTCCCTGGCCGGCCACCTGGTCAGCCAGAAGCTCGCGGCAAAATCCGCCCCCGAGACCGCCGAAACGGAAAAGCTGGTCGCCCTCGTCGAAGAAGCCATCGAGATGACGCGGAAATTGTCGCGCGGTTTGAGTCCGGTGGAAATGCAGCCGGAACGGTTGCTGGAAAATTTCCAGGAGCTCGCCGTGCAAACCGCCGCGCGATTCAAGGTGGATTGCCGTTTTGAATGCGAGCCGTCGGCGGAGCTGCCGGAAGCCGGCGTTGCCGCGCACTTTTTCCGCATCGCCGAGGAAGCCGCCGCCAATGCCGCGCGGCACGGGCGCGCGAAAAAGATCAATATCTGCCTGGATGTCGCCGAAGATGAAACGGTTTTGACCGTGACGGATGACGGCGACGGTGTGCCGGAAAACTTTCGCCAAAACGGCGGCATGGGCATTAAGCTCATGGCGTACCGGGCGGATTTGATCGGGGCAAATTTCAGTATCGAACGGCTGCCGTCACGCGGCACACGCGTGACCTGCACCTTGCCGGCAACGAACGGAGAAAAAAATCATGTCGCAGAAAATTAAAGTCCTGCTCGTGGACGACCATTCGCTCGTGCGCGAGGGTCTCGTAAACCTCATCAACCAGCAGCCCGACCTCGAGGTCGGCGGCGAAGCCACCGGCGAAGCGCAGGCGCTGGAACTCGTCGCCACCTTGAAGCCGGATGTGGCGGTCGTGGATTTGTCGCTGGAGACGGGCTCGGGCATCGAGCTGCTAAAAAACATCAAGGCTGGGCACCCGGGGGTGAAAACCCTCGTCCTGTCGATGCACGACGAGTCGCTTTATGCGGAGCGTGCGCTGCACGCGGGGGCCCGCGGCTATATCATGAAACGTGAGGCGGCGAAAAAAGTGATCGCCGGCATCCGGGCGGTTTTCGCGGGGCAACTCTTCGTGAGCGAAAAAGTTTCCGCGCAACTGGCGGAAAAATTTGCGGGCGGGCGGAAAGGTTCGCCCGGTTTGCCGGTGGATGTTTTGAGCGACCGGGAGTTGCAGGTGTTTGAACTTTTGGGCCAGGGCCAGACGACGCGGCAGATCGCAGACCATTTGCACGTGGGCTTCAAGACCGTCCAGGCGTACAACGCGCGCATCAAGGAGAAGCTGCAACTGACCAACGCCACCGAGTTGATGCGCGAAGCGATCCGCTGGCACGAATCAAAACAACAAAAGTGACCGTCTTTTTCTTGTAGGATGCCACCCGACACGTAAAAGGGGTGGAACCGGACACCGTTTTATTCAAGGTGGCAGCGGCAATGCTTAATCCTCGGCAAAGCGGTTGCGGACGGCAAATCGTGAACAAAGCTGTACTTATCTAACCCGTCGTCCGCGCGTTCACACCGCATCGAAAGAACTAGTAACATGAAAACGAACAAAAACCAGTCCCGCGCGGGCTTCACGCTCGTCGAAATCATGATCGTTGTGGCCATCATCGGCCTCCTCGCTGCGATCGCGATCCCGAACTTCGTGAAAGCGCGTGCCACCTCGCAGGCCAACGCCTGTATCAATAACATGCGTCAAATCGACGCCGCCGCCAGCCAGTTTGCGTTGGAAAAAGGCCAAACCACCGGTGCCACCATCAACTATCCCGGTGACCTGACGCCCTACATCAAGTTGAACTCGGGCGCCAGCATTCCTGCCTGCCCCGCCGGCGGCAACTATACCTGCACCGCAGTCGGCACCCCGACGACCTGCTCGCTGGGCAGCAATGTTGATCCGGCGCACGTCTCGCCCTGATTCTGGATAGACACTGGACAGTTTCAAGACACCGCGAAGTGCAAACTTCGCGGTGTCTCTGTTTTTACGGGCAAAAAAACGAGGAATTTATCAATGCCAGTGACCGTGTTCGTTATGCCAGCCGCGGTCATCGTGCCACGAACGGCCCCCAACCCACACTGCACCATGATGGGGAGGGTAACCCCAGTGCCCGGCGCTCCAAAACCACCCGCCGTTCCAAACCCATTCGCCGCCAATCCAGACATAATCCGGCGCGGGGGCGACCACGACCGTTTCGACCGGCGGCGGCGGCGGCGCCTGTTGAATGACCGTGGTTACCGGCGGAGTGTCCGTCACCGTGGTTGGCGTGTTAATCATGTAGTTGATGACTTTATCCGTCACGCCCGCGTCGCGCAGGTCGATGATATCCGCCGCGGCCAAATGAAAAATCGTCCGTGAATTTTGGATCTGGTTGATCATCACATCCTCGCTGATGCCGGCCTTCGCCAGCGCCTTGACGTCCGCCAGCGTCAACGGCTGGCTCTGATCCACGCGGGTGTAAGTGTCCGGCGCCTCCGCCTGCAACCGTGCCGCCTGTACGTGGTCGATCGAATTGCCGATGAGGCTGCCGGCGATCAGTCCCGCCGCTGCGCCGATGAGCGCCCCGGCTCCGCCATTACGCTGCCCCCCCGCCATCGCCCCCATAAATGCACCCGAACTCGCACCGACCAGCGCCCCCGTGCCGGTATTGTTCACCGTGCCATCCGGATTCACACAGCCGCTCAATAAAACCGTCAAACCGGCAAAACTCGAAATCAACAAATGTTTTTTCATATTCATTTTACAACTTTTTTTACAACTATTCCTACCCTAATTCGACATACCATGGAGCGCAATAGCTCAAAAAAGTTTCAGTCCGCCGGCAGTTAAAACTTTTGCTAACCATAAACATTTAGGAATCATTTGCACTTCCCACCGGCTGCGTTTTAAATGTTCCCGTGATCGCAAAACGTGTCATCCCCTGCCTCGACGTCCACGACGGGCAGGTCACCCGCGGCGTCCAGTTCGGCGTCGCCGAAAAAGGCGGCCTCCGCAATGTCGGCGACCCCGTGGAACTCGCGCTCCGCTACAACGACCAGGGCGCGGACGAAATGGTTTTCTTCGACATCACCGCCACCGCGCACGGCCGCGGCACGATGGTGGAAGTGATCGAACGCGCCGCCGACCAATGCTTCATGCCCCTCACCGTCGGCGGCGGCATCAAATCCGTGGACGACATGTACACCATGCTCCGCGCCGGCGCGGACAAGATTTCCATCAACTCCTCCGCCCTCGCCCGGCCGGAACTCATCCGCGAAGGCGCGGAAAAATTCGGCAGCCAGTGCATCGTCGTCTCCATCGACGCCAAGAAGATCGCCCCGGACAAATGGGGCGTGTTTTCGCACGGCGGACGCAAGGAAACCGGCCTCGATGCCGTGGACTGGGCGAAACGCGCCGTGTCGCTCGGCGCCGGTGAAATCGTGTTAAACTCCATCGATGCCGACGGCACCAAAAAAGGCTTCGACCTCGTCATCACCCGCCGCATCAGCGAAAGCGTGGGCGTACCCGTCGTCGCCAGCGGCGGCGCGGGCAGCCGCGAACACATGGCCGAAGTACTGCTGGAAGGCCGGGCCGATGCGGTGCTGGCTGCCAGCATCTTCCACTTTGGCGAATTTACCGTCGGCGACGTGAAGAAATTCCTCGCCGAGAAAAATATTCCCGTCCGTCTTTGAGCTCGGACGTGTTCCCTGTCATCCTCGTTCAACTCCCTTGCCGCGCCGAAGTTTGACGAAGGCGGGTCGTCCTCATCGTCATCCTCACTTTTACCTGGATTTGGCCGGATTCTGTTTAATCGGTAGGGCGTTGCTGCCGCGACGCCCCAATTAAGTTCCATGTCATAATTTTGGTTGGATTTGGCCTGCCCTCCGAAGTCTTAACGTAGGCGGGTCGGATTCAGCCTGATTTTGGTAGGGCGGTGGTGCCCCGCCGCCCCAATTAAAATCCCCCGATCCAAGACAATTTCAGGCCCTCACGTCACGCGTCACTTTTTGGTCGGATTAGGTTGGATTTACCTGGATTCAGCCTGATTTAGAGTACGATTCCCAGCACCAGCTTGGTGCCCGTCCGGAAGGACCTCAGTATTTCCGTGCTTTTGTGGTTAAAACCCGCTCTGGATGACAAGACCAACCTCGCCGGCGGCTTAAAATTGGGTTCGTTTTTTTGGACACTTATGCACTTTCATTGGCTTTTTTGCGGAAAAATTGGGTTCGTTTCGTAATTTAGGGTCTCAGGACAATCCTCCCTTGCCGCGCCGAAGTTTGACGAAGGCGGGTCATCCTCCTCCTCATCGTCATCCTCACTTTTTTTACCTTGATTTACCTTGATTTGGCCTGATTCCGGTGGGGCGAGTTGGTGCCCGTCCGGAAGGACCGCCAACGGTGTAGCGTCGAGGCTGTGCCTCGATTGACCCGCAATCCTCATCCTCATCCTCCTCCTCATCGTCATCCTCACTTTTTTTACCTTGATTCACCTTGATTCACCTTGATTTGGCCTGATTTGGCTTGCCGCGCCGAAGTCCGACGAAGGCGGGCTTGCCGCGCCGACTTGTCCCGCCATAGTTTTAACGACGGCGGAAGTTTTAACGTAGGCGGGTGGGGCGAGTTGGTGCCCGTCCGGAAGGACCGCCAGCGGTGTAGCGTCGAGGCTGTGCCTCGATTGACCCGCAATCCGAAATCCGAAACCTTAAATTTCAGCCCGGCCTCGCCGGCGGTGGGGCTGAGTGGTGCCGATCATCGGCCGTCCCCGCGAGCCGTGCCCTCGCACCCACAAGCAGTCAGCCCCGGCATCCAGTATCTGGAAACCAGCATCTATTCAGTCGCCACTTCGTGGCTATGTCAAAGAACCCCAGTCCTCCATCTTGTCCGCCATATCCCGCATGCGGGAGAAGGCGGAAGCCTTGGCGCAGGAGGAACCTGCAAATCGCCCGAAATCCGGAAACCGGAATCCGGAAACCGGAATCCGAGACCCGACATCGGCAATTCCGATGCCCAGCACCAGGTTGGTGCTTGTCGCGTCCCGCATGCGGGACGGATCCACCCTAGCCCACAGTGTTTACTTTGTCAACATTTAAAATAACTGTGTCCACCACCCCAAAGGGGTAGCGTCATTCAGCCCAAGGTTGGCGTTCCGAGCCACGAGGAACACCTTGGGTTAACGGAACAATAAATTCATCAACCCTGAGGGGGTTGAATAAGTCGCCCGCTCGTCCCCGCCCTCAGTGGTAGGGATGGCGCGCTGCGCCGTCCGCGCCCGTACAGCGGGCGCAAGTGGCCGCGACGCCCCGTCGCAAGGGATCCCACGCCGGACTTGTCGCGCCGTAGCTTGACGAAGGCGGGCTTGTCGCGCCGTCTTGTCACGCCATAGTTTCAACAACGGCGGAAGCCATGCCGTCAGCGGAAGGGTCGTCCGGTCGCCGTCCCAAATTGTTTCCAGCCGGTGGGTCTTTCCCCTCGGTAGCCAGTCCGGCTCGGACCGCCAGCGGCGCGACATATTTGTAGAAACGAAACCAAAAAGAAAATTCCAGCCCCGTCGGGGACGACATATTTTGTTGCACATCCGTCCATCCCAACGGGATGAGAATCATTCAGCCCGGCGTTGACGGTTCGAGCCGATAGGTGAGGACCGGCTACGCCGGGTTACCGTCGCCCAAATCATCTACTCTGAAAGAGTTGGATCAATCCGAACCCGGCACGCGGAGACGACGTTGAGTTGTTCCCTCTCTCCTCGCCGAACAAGAAGGCCGGGGTAAGGAGCAAAAAACGCGCGAACGCAGAATTGACGAAACAAATTTTCCACCACACACTCCCGCGCGTTGATTGCCAATCCAAACCAATGCCAACTGAAGCTGACAGCCGGATTGTGATTGATCGCAAATTGCGCGAGGCAGGGTGGAACATCGAGGACGCCAATCAAGTCGCCACTGAAGAACCTGCCGCCGACGGTCGCGCCGATTATCTTTTGCTTGATTCACGAGGTCGCCCGCTCGCGGTGAATGAGGCAAAGCGCTTTTCCAAAGACCCGACAACGGCCAAAGTGCAAGCGGAGGAATATGCTCGCAGTCTCAAAGCACCGTTTATATTCCTTAGCAATGGGGAAGTTATTTATTTTTGGGATTACGAAAATTATTCTGAACGGCTGGTTGAGAATTTTTTCACTCGCGGCGATCTCGAACGCCTCGTCGCATTGCGCAGCCAGCAGCGCCCGCTTAAAACAATTCCGATTGAAAAGAAAGTTCGCTTCGGTTCCGACGAACGTGAAGTCCGCAAATATCAGCAGGAATGTTTAACTAAGGTGGATACCGCGATTGAAAGCGGCAAACGTCGTTTGCTCGTTGAAATGGCAACTGGCACAGGCAAAACATTCACCGTCGCGTTGATGTTGAAGCGGTTATTTCAGGCAGGACGAGTGCAACGTGTTTTATTTCTCGCCGACCGCATTGAACTTGCCCGCCAAGCAAAAGAGGAGACGTTTGATATTTATTTGGACGATTACCCCTCTGTGCTACTCACTGGCGGACGTCGCAGCCGTGAGGGACAAATCACCGTCGGCACGCTACCGACCATCACCTCGCAGCTCGGCGCGGGCGGATTTTCATCCGGCTACTTTGATTTGGTTATCACCGATGAATGTCACCGCTCCATTTATTCCAGCTATAAACACACATTGCTTCATTTCGACGCCATTCATATCGGATTAACCGCGACGCCGGACATCGGGCGATATGCTTTCGCTTCCGACACGGAAAAGAAACTTATCCGCAACACCTATGAATTTTTTAATTGTTGGAATCCGCTGACCGACCAAGGCAATCCGGTTTTTAGTTATGGGATTCTCGACGGCATTAAAGACAAATATCTTGCCGAGTATGATATTTACAGTGCTAAAACCCGCATCACATCGGAAGGCATCAACTTCGAGGGCGAAGATTATTCCCCGACAGACTTGGAACGGCTCATTAGTTTCGAGGATCGCATTCAACTCCAAGTCAAAGAATTTGTTCGCATTGAAAATTCCCGCGCAGGCAACGGCTTCCGCAAAGCCATTGTATTTGCCTGCACCAAGCGTCATGCCGCGCAAATCTGCCGTTTTCTCAATGCCCAATATCCACAATGGAAAGGCAAATATGCTGAAATCATTACGACTGACGTTGCCGATCCAAAAACTGCCATCCGCCGGTTCAAACGCGAAGAAATGCCGGTTATCGCCGTGTCCGTTGGAATGCTCGACACCGGCTTTGATGCGCCGCGCGTTGAAAATCTTTTGATGATGCGTCCGACCCGCTCCGCAATTCTTTACCAACAGATGCGCGGACGCGGTAGCCGGATTTGCAAACGACCGGATGGCTCGCTGAAGAATTCATTTCTCATTTACGATTTCACTGACAACAGCGAGCGGTTCAATGACCCGCAGTTTGATCCGACGAAACCACCGCCCGGCACCGGCGCGGTTGTCACGAAACCACGAGGTACGCCGCCAACGCCGCCGCCGCGTCCGCCACGCGCGGATTTTAAAATTGTTCCCGTTGGTTCGGTGCAGGACAGTTTCCTTGAGCGCAAATGGATTGAAGTCGGCCCGGAAGGAATGCGCGTGGACATCCGCGATTATCAGGACGAATGGAATCGCGAAGTCGCCGCGCGCGGCGCGAAGGATGTAATCATTGCCAAAATTCAAGCAGGTGAAATTCCCACCGATGAAGAATTGGATCAACTTGCCGCCGCGCTCGGCGGACCGGAAAGTTTTTTCAATGAAACGAATCTCCGCGAAGCATTCAGCCAGCCAGATGCTTCCTTGCTGGATTTTATTCGCGCCGCGCTCGGCCAGTATCAATTCCCTAGCCGTGAGCAGCGCGTTGATCAGCGGTTCGAGGCATGGCTCATCCAGCACAACTTTGATCCCGAACAAGCCCGCGTCTGGCGCATCTTGAAAAACCAGATGCTCACTCAAACATATCCGCCCGCGAATCTTGATTTGTCCGTGTTCAACGCCTTGCCGCCGCTCAAAGGCTGGGGCGGTTTGCGCAAGGCGATGCAACTGTTTGGCGATGGCCTCGAAAATTTACTCAACGAACTCAAAGAAGATGTTTTGAAATGACAGCCACATTACCACGCCCCATTAAACGAACGCCCGCAAAAATTCGCCCATCCGCGCAGCCAGTGCCGGCGGTTGCCGCACCTTTGCCAGCAAATAATCACGTTTATTTGCTGATTGGTCGTCTATGCGACAAGCTCTGGGCGGCTGGCGTTACCAACCCTATTTCCTATGTCGAACAAATTAGCTATCTCTTTTTCTTGAAAATGCTGGATGAAACGGAAATAGAAAATGAACGCGATGCAAAACTATCCAAGCGACCTTACAAACCAATTTTTTCTGGCGATAAAGAAGAATTTCGATGGTCTTCATTTTCACAGATAACAGATACAAAACGACTTTACAATTTTGTTCGGAACGATGTATTTGATTTCATACGAACCTTGCGCGGGCGCGAGGAAATCCGGCGGCTGTTTGAAGAAGCGCAATTGCAGATTCCTGATGGCAGTACATTGCGTGATTGCATTGACCTTTTTCGCGAATTTAATTTCCTTGATCTAGATACAGACGCAAAGGGCAATCTTTACGAAAATTTGTTGCGACGTGTCGGCACTCAAGCACAAGCCGGACAATTCCTGACCCCACGCCATCTCATTCGCGCCATCGTCAAAATGGTTGACCCTCAAATCGGCCAGACCGTATGCGATCCGTCATTTGGAACCGGCGGATTTTTAATTGCCGCTTACGATCACATCAAAGTTAACAACTCCGATCCAAAAAATATTGTAGAAAAAATTAACGGCAACGGCCAATTAGTAAAGCGTGGCTATGGTGATAGATTATCGGACAAACAATGGGAGTTTCTTCGGTATCATACGTTCTACGGCTTTGACGTTGACCCACATATAGTCCGGTTAGGAATGATGAATCTCATTCTTCATGGTTTAGAAGATTCCAAAATACTGCGGCGTGATTCTATCGCTGGACAGGTTGGCGAATTGGATGAAAAACAATTTGACATTATTTTGGCAAACCCTCCGTTCGCGGGCAGTATGAACACAGATCGCGTTCGTGAATCATTGCCAGTTATCTCCACAAAAACTGAAGTTCTTTTTCTAGGCTTGATGATTCAGGCATTGAGCGATGGTGGTCGTTGCGGTGTTATTGTGCCTGAAGGTTTGCTGTTTGGCACAAGCAAATCTCACGTGGAAGTCAGACGATATTTATTAGAAAAATGTAACCTGCAAGCCGTTGTCAGTTTTCCGGGCGGTGTTTTTAAGCCTTATAGCAGTGTTAAAACCAGTGCGCTCATTTTTACTAAAGGCAAGCCAACCAAAAAGGTTTGGTTTTACGAAATAATGGCCGATGGGTTTAGCCTAGACGATAATCGCCGACCTACGCCCGATAAAAACGATATCCCTGATCTGATTGCCAAATGGACGAAGTCTGAAATTAGTGAAAAGAGTTGGCTTGCTACAATTGAACAAATTCGCGCCGCCGGTTTTACTTTAACGGCGGGACGATATAAACCTGTAATCGCTGAATCTGTGCAACATGATGCACCAAAAGATATTCTTGGCGAGGTGCTCGAGATGGAAAGCGAAATCATCCGGCGTGGCAATGCACTGTTTGGTCATATAGGCAGAAAAAAATGAAACGCTGGCCAATGAAACCATTGGGTGACGTTTGTGAATTCGTTCGCGGAATCACTTTCAAGCCAACTGACCTTGTTGAATTTGATTCTCCAGATTCGCTTGCCTGCTTTCGCACAAAGAATGTGCAGGCATCTCTTGAAACCGAAGACCTCATTCATATCCCACGCTCGTTCGTTAAAAGCGACAGACAAATTATTAGAGAAGGAGACACACTAATTTCCACAGCTAACAGCAACAACTTGGTGGGTAAATGCTGCTACACTTCTAGACTAGGCTATCCCGCAACACTCGGGGGCTTTATTGCTGCTATTCGTGCAAAGCCTACGCAAATACAACCGCGCTTTCTCTATTATTGGCTTTCTTCACCTTTTACGCAGGAACGATTTCGTGGACTAGCCCGGCAAACGACAAATATTTCCAACTTGCCACTAACCGATGTGGCAAAAGAACTAGCACCTGTCCCGCCTTTGCTTGATCAAGAACGAATTGTGAAGCTGCTGGACGAAGCAGACGAGTTACGGAAGCTACGCGCCAAAGCCGATCGCCGCACCACCGAATTTATTCCCGCAATCTTCCATGAAATGTTCAGTATTCCGGCGAATTCATGGCAAAACTCAACCCTTGGGAAGCTTGTCCACGATTTCCATTATGGAACCTCAAACAAGTCCACTGGTGAAGGCAAACCAACGCTGCGAATCCCCAATGTCGTACAGCAAGCAGTCAATTTGGATGACCTCAAATTCGTTCCAGTCTCAGATGCGGATTTTGAACGGCTCCGGCTGATAGATGGTGATTTGCTTTTCGTGCGAACGAACGGTAATGCTGATTACGTTGGCCGCTGTGCTGTCTTCGACACCAAGACCATCCAAGCCGCTGGCTACGATACCGATGAATTTATCTACGCTTCTTATTTGATTCGAGCGAGATTACAAATGGAAAAAGTATCACCAATTTTCGTTCAAAATTTTCTCACCAGTTTTGAAGGTTTGAGCGCGCTTCGGGCACGTTCTAAAACTTCCGCCGGCCAATTTAATATTAACACGGAAGGATTGAGTTCGATTCCCATTCCCGTCCCACCACTGCCGCTGCAAAAAGAGTTCGTCCAGCGAGTGACCGAAATCCGCGCGTTGGAAACCAGTCAAGCCGCCAGTCGCCGTCGCTTGGAAGCATTATTCCAATCCCTCCTCCACCGTGCCTTCAACGGAGAATTATGAATTACGAACGGCGCGAATATGTGGACTTGCATGTGATTGATGCGATTGACCAGCGTACATTCGAGCGCGGAGGTTCAGATGCAAAGATGCTGACTGATAAACTTAAGGCCACCAAAATTCATTTGGTCCCGCATGTTGCACGTGACGCCAAATCGTTGCAAGAAGTGATTACCTCCATTGCAGAATACCGCCCGAGTTACACAAATCCCAAGCAGGCGATTCCATATGTCCATATCTCCTGCCACGGGCAAAAGGACGGACTGCACTTGGGAGACAATCCATTGACTCCATGGAGTATTCTTTCTAATACGCTTTTGCCATTATTTGAGAAGACTGACTATAATGTTCCATTGAGCTTATCTTCGTGCTGGGGTTATTACGGGGCACAGCTCGCATATGGCATGGACCAAAAATACCAGAAGCGCCGGCCTTACTATTCATTGGTAGGTCCAAAGCAGGAAGAAAAAATTGGGCCGCTCTGCGAGTCCTTCGGCGTATTTTACTACAATCTTTTGGTGCGTTTTAAGTCTCTTAAGAAATCCATAAAAACGGCAACTGAAAAAGGCGGTATTACGCTTGATTACACCTATGGCTCAATAGTGGTTTGATGAAATAAGAGTTTTGTTGGAACTGAAATGGAAATGGCGCACAATCAGGGCAAAAAAACGGGGGCAGCCATTTTCAGACCACCCCCATCACCTTGTTTAAGGGTGAGAAGTGATTAAAATCTAACACAGACTTCCCGGAGCAGAAGTTAAATTTGCTGCACGTACCCATATTTGGAAAAAAACGGAGCCATTGCCAAAGGTTTAGTCCAGATGCCGGAAAGAGGCCAACCCTGACAAATGACATATTTCTGGTCTTTGGATTTTCCCCTCGCCCCTCTGCCGCCCTGCGGCTTTTTAATTGAATCCCGCTCTCGTCGCGCCGTAGTTTAACGAAGGCGGATCACTTCGCCGGCGCCAGGTCGCTGCCGATGGCGCGCTGGTAGCGGGCGACGGCGGAAACATAGTCGTGCTGTGATTGCACGAGCGTGGTGCGCGCCTGCGTGAGTGCGGTTTCGGCGTCCAGCACATCGAGCTGCGTGCCGGTGCCGGCGTCCGAACGTGCGTTCGCCTCGCGCAAGGCTTCCTCGGCCTCTTCCTGGACTTTTTGCTGGGAGTCGAGCGTTTCGCGCGCCTGCAACAGGTCGGAATACGCCGTGCGCACTTGCAATTCGATCTGGCGCGACTGGTCGGCGAGCTCCGTCTTGGATTTTTCCAGATCGGCCTTCGCCTGCTTCACCTTGCCGTAGGTCAGCCCGCCGTCAAAAATGGCCCAGTTCAACTGCGCGCCGATATCCCAACCTTCAAAATAATCGCCGAGCGGCGTGTTGAACTCGGAGCTGTCCCAGTTGTAACCCGCGAACGCCTGCACCTGCGGCTGGTAGCCGGATTTCGCGCTGGTGACGTTCAATTTCTGCAGATCCACCGTGCGCCGCGCCGCTTCCAGCTCCGTCCGTTTGCTCAGCGCCTCCTGGATCGCATCCGGCAAATTGACTTCCAGCGGCGTGGTGTCAAAACCGTCGATCAAGTTGAGCGGAACGTCTTCCCATACTTCGCGCGGCAGGTTGTAGCCGAGCAGGTTTGATAAATTATTTTTTGTGATGCGATAATTATTCTTCGCCTGGATGAGGTTCGGGCGTTCGTTCGCCACTGCGACTTCCGCGCGCAGCACGTTGAATTTCGGCACCGTGCCCGCATCGAGACGATGTTGCTGGTCTTCCAATTCCTTTTGCAAAAGATTCACCGAGGCCTCATGCACCGTCACCTGTTGCGCCGCGAGTAACACGTCGTAATACGCCAGCCGCACGCTCAACAACGTGTCCTCGACCGCCGTCTGGTAAACCGCCAGCGACTGCTTCTTGGTCGTGCTCGCCGAACGCAGCGCGGCGATGGACTTGCCGCCGTCATATATCGTCTGCGTGATCTGGATGCCCGTGCTCCAGCTTTTTGCGGGGATCTCATTCGGGTCGCCGGGGAAATCCTGGACCAGGCCGTGCGCCTCGGTCGCCACACGGCCGCTCGCCGTGACCTGCGGCAACGCCACCGCGCGCGTCTGGATGACCAGGCCCTGCGTGTCCTCGAAATCGCTTTTCGCCTTTAAAATCGAGGCGTTTTGCAACAAGGCCGTGTTCAACGCGTCCACCACCGACAGCGGCCGCGTGAGCCATGCGGGTGAATTCGTATCCGCCGCCTGGGTCAGATTCCCCGCCGCGATGACGGCCAGGGTGCAAAAAAGCATTTTCAATTTTTTCATGGGACAAAAAGTTTTTGATTTACGGAACTGCTTCAAGGCCGCCAGTGAAAATTCCGTGATGTGGTCGGCCAGCTTTTCCACGCCGGCATCGTCCTTTGGCATCTGCTCCGGCGCCAGCCGCGATACAAACGCCCCGCAATGTTTATAAAATACACACTGGCTCACCACGCTCATCGCGCACTGCCGCACCACCGCGTCAGCCGCCGGCCGGTTCAAGATCTCGCCGACGATTTTCCAAAGCTGTTCCGACATCGGGCGGATGCGTTCCTCGATGAGTATATCCATCGCGCCGGTCGGCTCGATCATCTCGCGCAGCATCAACTTGCCGTGACAGGACGTCGGGCCATGGTCAAAAATCCGCAACAGCAGCGAATGGATATATGCGCGCAACCGTTTCTCCGGCGGCGCATCGGCGGCCAGGCCCAGCAGCGGCGGATACTTCTCCAAGGTTTGGGCGTGGGAGGAACGGATCACCTCCGCGTATAGTTTCTCCTTGTCGCCGAAATGATAATTGATCGCCGCGATGTTCGCGTCCGCCCGGCGGCAGATCTCACGTACGGTGGCATTTTGGAAGCCGGCCTCGGCAAACACCTCGGCCGCCGCCTCCAAAAGCTGGCGCCGCGTCTCGGCCTGCGACGGCCCGGCCACTTCGGTTTCGATATTGAGTCTCACGTTTCAAACATAAGATTCAAACAAATGTTTGACTCGTCAATAAAAATTTTGTTTGATGTCATCGATAAATGAATTTGCCCGCATGAAACCTAGCCAAATTCCGCTTCTCATTTTTGCCATCGCGCTGGCCTTGCTCGCGGGTTGCTCGAAAAATTCCAGCGGCCAGTTCCAGGGCTACATCGAGGGCGAATATGTGTATGTCGCCTCTCCCATGGCCGGTGCCCTCACCAATCTCAGCGTCGCCCGGGGCGATTCCGTGACGAACGGGCAGTTGCTTTTTCAACTCGAAAGCGGTTCGGAAGCCGCCGCCCTCGACCAGGCGGAAAAAAATCTTGTGCAGGCCCGGGCCACCCTCGCGTTATCGGAAAGTGAATTCAATCGGCGCGAAAAATTGCGTGAAGACCATGGCGTTGTTTCCGCCGAGGAACTGGACCAGGCCCGCGCGCAGCGGGATGCCGATACCGCGCAGGTCGCCTCGCAACAGGCGGCGTTCGACAAGGCCAAGTGGGCGATTGATCAGAAACAACAATTCGCGCCGACCAACGCCGCGGTGCAGGACACGCTTTATCGTCAGGGCGAATTTGTCGCCGCCGGCAGTCCGGTCGTCGAACTGCTTCCGCCGACGAACCTCAAGGTCCGCTTCTTCGTGCCCCAGGAACAATTGCCGCAGATCAAAACGGGCGCGACCGTTTCCGTACACATGGACGGGGCGGCGAAAGATTATGCCGCGACGGTGAATTACATTTCCACGCAGGCCGAATACACGCCGCCGGTGATTTACAGCCGCGAAACCCGCTCGGAACTGGTGTTCATGATCGAGGCCAAATTTTCCCCGGCGGACGCGGCGGAGGTGCGCCCCGGCCAGCCGGTGGATGTAGCATTAAAATGAAAAGCTCCAAGCACCAGGCGCGTTGCCGTAAATCCGATGGTAGTGGGCCAGTTTGGTTGGTAGGGACGGCGCGCTGCGCCGTCCGCGCCCGTATAGCGGGCGCAACGAACGTGGTAAAATTCGCGTTTGGTCCATTCCTTCCGGCGGCTTTACCGCCGGGGACAGCGCAGCGCGCTGTCCCTACCAAATTGACCCGCCACCAATCCGATACACGGCTTGCATTTATGGAAATTGAAATTCCTTTTATCTTATGCCGCTGACCAATTTGGCCATGGCTGAAGAAGCACTGTCATTGCCGCCTGCCGAACGGGCGGAACTGGCAAAGCTGTTGATTCAAAGCCTGGAGAATGACAGCCGCTCCGACGCGGAAATCAGGCTGGAACTTAAGCGCCGTCTGGACGATTTGCTTTCGGGAAAAGATCCCGGTTTGAATTTCGACCAGGTCTTCGGCACCCCTGCGTGAATGAAGCAAATTTTCAAACGTGAACCACATGCGAAATCGCAGCCGGGCCGGCCGGTGGTTGTGGAGTTGCATACCGTCGCAAAATGAGCGCCACGTTCCCCCTCATCCTGACCTTCTCCCTTGGGGAGAAGGAACAGCAGTTGAGCAGTTTCTTTTCTGCGATAATCGATCGAGCCGTTGACCGATTACAATTCGCCAGGACGCTGGGAGCGTTTCTCCCTCTCCGCGTCGGCGGAGTCTGCGGAGCCGATGGGGAGAGGGCCGGGGTGAGGTGTGCGTCCCACCATCTTTGGGTTCATGGGGAGGGGAAAATGTTAATCCAATTTCCTAGCGCAGGCAGATGAATCCCAGCGACTTCGCCATCGACGTCCGCGGCGTCACGAAGAAATTCGGGACGCGCACGGTCGTCAATGACATCGCCATGCAGGTGAAGTACGGCGAGATCTACGGCTTTCTCGGCCCGAACGGCAGCGGCAAGACAACTTTCCTGCGCATGCTCTGCGGCCTGCTTACACCCGATGGCGGCGAGGGGCTTTGCCTCGGGCTGGATTTCCGCAAAGAATCCGCCGAGATCAAAAAGCGCGTCGGCTATATGACGCAGAAATTTTCGTTCTACGATGACCTGACCATCCAGGAAAACCTGGAATTCATCGCGCGGCTTTACGGAATGCCGCAGCGGAAGGCCGCTGTGGAAAAAAGCCTGGAGCGCCTCGGCATGGTCGAGCGGCGCAAACAGCTCGCCGGCACGCTTTCCGGCGGCTGGAAACAGCGGCTCGCGCTCGCCGCCTGCCTCATACACGATCCAAAATTGTTGCTGCTCGACGAGCCGACGGCAGGCGTGGATCCGAAGGCGCGGCGCGATTTCTGGGAGGAGATCCACCTGCTCGCGGCCGAGGGTCTGACGTTTCTCATCACCACGCATTATATGGACGAGGCGGAACGTTGCCATCGTCTTGCCTACATCGCCTACGGCAATCTGCTCGCCAGCGGCTCGGTGGAGGAGGTCGTGAAGGCCGGCGGCCTGACGACGTGGGAGGTCACCGGCGGAAATCTTCCGGCGTTGGCGGACAAAATTCGGAAGCTCGCAGGCATCGAGCAGGTCGTGGCGTTCGGCACCACGCTGCACGTCAGCGGACACGACGCGGAGCAGATGAAAAAAACTCTCGCGCCGTTTTTCAACGATTCGCAGCGCTGGACCCCGATCAAATCAGGGCTGGAAGACGTGTTCATCGGCCTGATGGATACTGCGAAGGACAATTACTCGTGAACTTTCAAATTTCCTTCCCCCGCATCCTGACCTTCTCCCCCTGGGAAAAGGAACATCCGTTGGACAAGTGCACTTATGCGAGAATCATCCAGGCCGCTGACCACATTCAATTCGCCAAGGCGGTGAGAACGTTTCAACCTCTCCCCAAGGGACCAGCGACAGCGGCTATGGCGGGTGAGGGGAAAGTGATCACCCAACTTTTAAGCGCAGACATTACAAAATGAGTGCAACCTTCCCCCTCATCCTAACCTTCTCCCTTGGGGAGAAGGAACAGCAGTTGGACATTTCAGTTTTTGCGAAAATCATCCGAGCCGCTGACCACGTCCAATCCGCCAAGGCGCTGGGAGCGTTTCTCCCTCTCCCCAAGGGAGAGGGCCGGGGTGAGGGGAAACAAAACTCAAAATAGAATATGCCACCTGAATCCCCCAAAAGGCTGTTACCACTCGCCCGTGCCTTGCGAAAGCAAGACACCTGGGCGGAAAAACTTTTGTGGCAGTGGCTGCGTGATCGGCGCTTTTCGGCCTACAAATTTCGTCGGCAGCACCAGTTTGGCTCGTACATTCTGGATTTTTTCTGTCTTGAAGCTTCGCTAAACATTGAACTCGACGGCTCACAACATGGTCTTCCAGGACAAAGAAAAAAGGATGAAGAACGCGATGCGTGGCTGGAAAAGGCCGGTGTCAAGGTGCTTCGTTTTTGGAATGCACGGCTGCGGCGGGAAAAAGAAGTTGTCCGTGAAGCTATTTGGAGGGAGTTGCAGGCGCGTACGCCGCATCCGTTGCCGGACTATTGCCGGCCAATGGGACCGGTGGTTGACGAAGATGCCGGGGAAAATTTAACATCTTCTTTCCCCTCACCCCTGCCCTCTCCCTCAGGGAGAGGGAGAATTATTCGCAGCGTGTCGCAAAATTTTGCGCCCGGATTGAGCAAGCTTCAAAATTCGAAAGGGGGCTTCGCGTGAGCCGGCATGCGTTCAGCTTTTACCGCTTCGGTGCGGTGATCATCAAGGAGTTCATCCAGATGCGCCGCGACCGCCTGACGTTCGCGATGATGGTCGGCGTGCCGATGATCCAGCTGATTTTGTTCGGTTTTGCCATCAACTCAAACCCGAAGCATCTGCCCACGGCGGTCTATGCGGCGGACAACAGCACGTTCTCGCGCACCATCATCTGGGGCCTGCGCAACAGCAGCTATTTTGACATCACGCGCGAGGCGCACAGCGCGGCGGAGATCGAAAAATGGCTCGCTGAAAATCAAGTCCAGTTCGCGGTGACTGTGCCGGTGGATTTTTCGCGGAAACTCCTGCGCGGCGAAAAACCGGACCTGCTCCTCGAAGCCGATGCAACCGATCCCTCGGCGGTCGGTTTCGCCAACGCCGCCGTATCGCAACTTGCGACCACCGTCATCAACCGCGATCTGACCGGTCCGCTGGCAAAATTGCAGTCCAGTGCGCCGCCATTCAACATCGTTTCGCACCAGCATTACAATCCCGAAAGCATCAGCCAGTACAACATCGTGCCCGGCCTCATCGGCGTGATGCTCACCATGACGATGATCATGACCACGGGTCTGGCCATCACGCGCGAACGCGAACGCGGCACGATGGAAAACCTCCTCTCGACGCCGGTGCATCCAGGCGAAGTCATCCTGGGCAAGATCGTGCCTTACATCCTGGTCGGCTACATCCAGATGACGCTGGTGCTGCTCGCGGCAAAATTCATTTTCAGCGTGCCCATCATCGGCAGCGTGCCCTTGCTGGTGGCGCTGACGTTTTTATTCCTGATCGCGAACCTTTCCGTCGGCATCACCTTTTCGACGGTCGCGAAAAACCAGCTGCAGGCGGTGCAGATGGCGTTCTTTTATTTTTTGCCGAACATGCTGTTGTCCGGCTACATGTTTCCGTTTCGCGGGATGCCGGGCTGGGCGCAGGACATCGGCGAATGCCTGCCGCTCACGCATTTTCTACGCATCGTGCGCGGAATTTTGCTCAAGGGAAACGGCCTCGCGGAATGTCTGACGGACCTGTGGCCGATCGCATTATTCGTGGTGGCGGCGCTGACGCTCGCGGTGAAACGCTACCGGCAGACGCTGGATTGAATTCTTTCGCTTGTCGAGCCGCCCCAAACCCGCCAAATTTTTGCCGTGAGGCCATCCAAACAACCAACGCCCAGGATCGCCAGCTTTTGTATCGGGCTTTTATTGCTGGCGACGGTGGGGATCGTTGATTTTGCGACGGGCTACCGGATCACGGTGCTGGTGTTTTATTTCATACCAATACTGTATGTACTGCGGCGGGCCGGGCAAACCGCCGCGTTTGGCATGGCGGTGCTGGCGAACGTTGTCTGGTTGCTGGCGGATGTCACGGCGGGTGACCGGTATCCGGATATTTGGACGCCGGTCTGGAATACCGGGGTGCGCATGGCGATTTTTATCCTGGTGATAATTCTGGCCTCGGCCCGGAATGAACTACAGGTTCTAGTCCGGCAACGGACGGAAAAGCTGGAGCATGAAATGCAGGAACGTACCCGGCTGGAAAGAGAGTTGCTGGAAATCGCCGAGGCGGAGCAACGCCGCATCGGACAAGACTTGCATGACAGCCTCGGACAACATCTTACCGCGACGGCGATGGCGGGCAAGCTGCTCGCCAAAAAACTGGCTGACAAGTCACCGGCCGAAGCCGCCGCCGCCACCAAGCTGGTAAGCCTTACCGAGGAAGCCATTGAACTCACCCGCAAGCTTGCCCACAGCCTGCACCCGGTCGAGCTTGAATCCGGCGGCCTCGCCGGCGCGCTGCAGCAGCTCGCCGCGAATGTTTCGCAGGCGTTCGGTGTGATGTGCCGGTTTGAATCCACCGCACTGGTGAAGGTCGCCGACATCGAGGTCGGCACACAGCTTTTCCGGATCGCGCAGGAGGCAACCAGCAACGCCATCCGCCACGGACGCGCACGCAAAATCGTCATTTCCTTGGAAGGCTCGGATGAAAAGTGGCTGCTGTCCGTGACGGATGACGGAGGCGGTCTGCCGGATGAATCACAAACAAAGAACGGCCTGGGCCTGCGCATCATGGATTATCGGGCGCGCATGATCGGTGCGGTTTTTGAAATCCGCACCCTGCCCGCCGGCGGCACCCGCGCCGTCTGCACCTGGAACCTTGACACCACCTCCGATAAAAATGACGCAAAAAACTAAAATTCTCCTGGTGGACGACCATCCGCTGGTGCGTGAGTGGCTGGCCAATCTCATCAATGAGGAAACCGATCTGGAGGTCTGCGGCCAGGCCGGAACTGCGCAGGAAGCACTGGCATTGGCCACCTCTCTCACGCCGGATTGTGCCGTGATCGATCTGTCGCTGGAAAGCGGTTCGGGCCTGGAACTGGTCAAGGATCTCAAGGCGCAATTGCCATCGGTCAAAACGCTGGTGCTGTCCATGCACGATGAAATGCTCTACGCGGAACGCGCGATGCGGGCGGGTGCCGCGGGTTACATCATGAAGCGCGAGGCGACCGGAAAAATTCTCGATGCCATCCGTACCGTGACCGCCGGCGGGCTTTTTTACAGCGCGACCGTCAATGCCCAGCTCGCGCAGAAAGTGGTGCAGGGCGGAACCGCCAACCCGATGCCGTTGGAAGACTTAAGCGATCGTGAACTGGAAGTGTTTCATCTGCTGGGCCAGGGATTGAGCGCGCGGCAAGTTTCGGAAAAAATGAACCTGAGTTTCAAGACCGTCCACGCTTACTGTTCGCGGATCCGCGAAAAATTAAATCTGGCAGGGATCAACGAGCTGACCTTCCATGCCATCCGCTGGCACAAAGATCAACAACCGGACTGATCAAGACGTAGGAATTTTTCCTACAAGTTTATTATCCGCCTTCCTACGGGCTAAATAGCATCAAATCAGGGCTTTGGTTGTTTGATTGCTATGTATCGGGTAATTGCGGTGGCAGCAGGCAATACCGTGAACAACATTGTCATTATATAACCCGCCTGCTGCTGGTTCACGCCGCGCCCAACCAAAGAAAGACAACAGCAGATGAAAACGAACAAGACCAAAATGCGCGCGGGCTTTACGCTCGTCGAAATCATGATCGTGGTGGCCATCATCGGCCTCCTCGCAGCGATTGCGATTCCGAACTTCGTGAAGGCGCGCGCCACCTCGCAGGCCAATGCCTGCATCAACAACCTCCGTCAAATCGACGCGGCTGCCAATGAATTCGCGCTGGAAAAAGGCAAGAGCACCGGTGCCGCCATCACGTTTTCGACCGACCTCACGCCTTATATCAAGCTCAACTCGAGCGGCAAAATCCCTGGTTGCCCGGCTAATGGCAGCTACTCCTGTGACACCGTGGGCAAGTCTCCGGTGTGCTCGCTCGGCAGCACTATTACACCGAACCACGTCCTTCCTTAATCGAGTAATCCACCCTCAAAACCCGCGGCATCCGCCGCGGGTTTTTTGTTATTCAATACCCGCCACCGGCGCTTTAAAACAGGACAGGATTGTCCAAAAATATGCTTTTTTATGGAACCGTCACTCTGCGATTCCTTTTTCTGAATGCGCCCGCAGCAGCTTGGCCATCACAACGTGCCCGAACAAAACATCCGGATCGCGCTGCAACACCTCGTCGTACTGCCGCGAAAAACCCTCGCCGGTTTCCGTGGGGGTTAGCAGCAATTTTGCCCGCCGGCTCAGCAGCTGGACGTCCGCCACAGTCAGGGATTTTTTATCATCCAATCGCACGTCCAGATCCGCCAGCAGCTGCGTGACGGGGGCGAGCCACGTGAACCACGGGTCGTTGGTGAGCAGTTGCAGAAATTGATACGGCGAAAGGGTCACCCCGAAACTGGTCTCATAACTCATGCGCTCGGAAGCGAGCAGGGTCTTGTGGAGTTGTTGCAAGGCCTCGCGCAATTCCACGAGTTGTCGCCGGCCGTCCGCCGCTTCATCTCCGCGCACAATTGAATTGTCCATTTTCCGCCCCATATTTAGCACGTTTTGCCGGAAGCGGCAAAGTTTGGGTTGACAATTTTTCCAGCATGGTTCCGGGTGTTTTCGCGTCGCACTTGCAAATTGTGCCGGTTTGGATTCTCTTTATGCGTGATGTGGCGACCTTGTTGCCTGTTGTTAATAATCGGAAGTCTGATGGCCCCGCTGGCAAGTCCCGGCGCGGAGCCTGCCGAGGTGAACCTCGACTACGTGGCGCAGCGCGCACTGGAGCGGGCGAAATCGCCGTTCCATTCGCCGCGCGCCGATCTGCCGAAGGTCCTGCGCCAGGATTCTCTCGACTACGACAAATACCGCGAAATCCGTTTCCGCCGCGACCGGGCGCTCTGGAGCCAGGACAACCTGCCCTTCCGGGTGGAGTTTTTCCATCCCGGTTATATTTACGAGGAACCTGTTCACATCAACGAATTTACCTCCACGCATACCCAGCCCATCCGCTTCGTCCAGGATTTTTTTGATTATGGCAAACTCGACATTGCCAGCCAGATCCCGACGAAAACCGGCTATGCCGGGTTCCGCCTGCTGTATCCGCTGAATAACACCAACCAGTTGGACGAACTCGGCGCGTTTCTGGGAGCAAGCTATTACCGTTTGCTCGGCAAAAACCTGCGCTACGGTGAATCGGCGCGCGGCCTCGCGCTGGATTCCGGCGAAGGTGACCGCGGCGAGGAATTTCCCATCTTCACCGACTGGTGGCTCGGCAAGCCCGATCCCGGCGATCAAGGCCTGCATCTGTTCGCGATCCTCGACAGCCCGAGCTGCACCGGCGCTTATGAATTTTATATCCAGCCCGGCGACACCACGACCGCAAACATCAATGTCGTGCTTTATCTTCGCGAAACCAACAAGGTTCAAGCCGTGATCAAAAATCGGAAACCGATCAAGACCATCGGCCTCGCGCCGCTCACGAGCATGTTCTGGTTCGGCAAGGACACGGAACGAAAATTTGACGATTACCGGAGCGAAGTCCACGACAGCGACACCTTGCTCGTACACATGGGCAACGGCGAAATTTTTTCCCGGCCGCTCGACAATCCGCCCGCCACGCGCCACCAGGTATTCCATGCACCCGGCATCAAGGGATTCGGCCTGCTCCAGCGCGAGCGCAATTTCGCCGCGTATCAGGACATGTTCAACCTGTATCACGAGGTCCCGAGCGTGTGGGTGGAGCCACAGGGCAACTGGGGCGATGGCGACCTGCATCTGGTCGAATTGAGCACCAGTTATGAAGGCCTCGACAACGTGGTCGCATTCTGGGATCCGAAAAACAAACCCGAACCGCTGACCCCGTTCCGGTTCGGTTACACGCTGCACTGGGAGGGTGGTGACGCCGACTTGAAACGTTCGCCCGACCGCGTGGTCTCCACCCGCATCGGTCCGGACACGCAATTCGGCGGCCGCCAGTTCATCATCGATTTTGACGGGCCGAAGTTTGACGCCATCCCGGAAAATCAGCCGCCCACGGCCGTCCCGAACTGCAGCGGCGGCGCCCGTATCTCCGACTGTTCGGTGTTCCGCAATACTTTTGCCGGCACCTGGCGGGTGGTTTTGAAGATGACACCGCCCGCCGGCAGCAAGGATGCGGTGGACCTGCGCTGCTCGCTGCAACAGGGCACGAACGTCATCGGCGAAACCTGGGTTTACCAATGGAGCCCGCCTTGAAAATTTTGCCGGATGTTTCCGGCGAGATTGCCGGACGTTCGCTTGAGGAGTGGAACGCGGCGTACGTGAAGGTGGAAAATTATTTCCATGCGCTGCGCATCCGTAACAAGCCCCTGCTCGGCCAGCTCACGCTGCGCGTGCTCGAACGCGCCCAGAAACGCGCTCCCTCCGAGCCCGGCCGCTCCGCGACTGAAATCGCGGCGGAAGAAATGGACCGCATCGTCACCGAATGGTTTGCCGAGGTGCTTCAGACTTCGCCCGTTGGCAGCGAACAAACCCTGTCCACGCGCGGCCGGCTGGCGCTGTTGCTCGCGGACATGCCGGGCAGATGGCAGGAACAATTTCTCCGCCCCGGCCCGTGGCCGCCGGAATTCGTCGAGGCCATGCGCGAAAGTTTCTTCCGCGCCGGCCCGGACTTTCAGCTCGCGAAGATGACACCGCGACCGCTGGACCTGGGTCCGATCACGACGCTGACCAATCTTGGCAGGATGCCCTATGTCCGGCTGGCGCTAGTCTGGTCAGGCTATGCGCTGGCGCTCGTCGCGGTCTTCTGGCTCACGCACGGCGGATTCACCGAGGTGCGCGACAACGTGCAGGAACATTTCCAGCTGCTGCTCGACTGGTTCAAACAAAATGGCTGACCAACCGAAAATCGCGCCCGCCGCCACGCCGGCTTTGCGCCGTGGCCTGCGTCATTTTTTATTTTTCACACCGGCGGTGCTGCTCACCGGGCTGGTCGCGATGCTTTTTGCCGACCTGCTCTGGCGCACGGGCTGGAGCACGTCACGCACGGTGCTGATGGTGCTCTTCGTCATTTTATTCCTGCTTTCGGCCATCGGCTGCATGCACGGCGTGTTCGGGTTTTTCATCCGCATCTTTGGAACCCGCAGGAGCATCACCAACCTCAAGCCGTTCAAGGACCAGAGCATCGAAGGCACGAGCACGGCGATCATCTTTCCGATCTACAACGAGGATTCCATCCGCGTGCTCGAAGGCCTGCGCGCGACCTATGAATCGCTGCAACACACGGGCCAGCTGGACAAGTTCGACTTTTTCATCTTAAGCGATTCGACCAATCCCGACCGCTGGATCGAGGAGGAAAAAAACTGGTGCGACCTGATCCGCGACCTCGACGCCCTTGGAAAAATTTATTACCGCCGCCGGCTTTTCAACGAGGCGCGCAAGAGCGGCAACGTGCGCGACTTCCTGAACACCTGGGGCAAGCGCTACCGTTATTTTATCTGTTGCGATGCCGACAGCGTGATGCGCGGGGAAACCCTCGTGGACCTGGTGAAGTTGATGGAGGTCCACCCGACGACCGGCCTCATCCAGACCATACCCGCGCTCGTGAACGCGGAATCGCTGTTCGGCCGGATCCAGCAGTTTGCCAACCGGCTTTACGCGCCGGTCTTCATTTCCGGCCTGAACTACTGGGCGCTCGATTTTGGAAATTACTGGGGGCACAACGCCATCATCCGCACCGAGCCGTTCATGCAATTCTGCGATCTGCCATCGCTGCCCGGGCGCAAGCCGTTCGGCGGGCAGATCCTCTCGCACGATTTTGTCGAGGCCGCGCTGATGCTGCGCGAAAACTGGCAGGTGTGGCTCGCCTACGATCTGGAGGGCAGCTATGAAGAAGCGCCGCAATCGCTCATCGACAACGCCCAGCGCGAACGCCGCTGGTGCCAGGGCAACCTGCAACACGGCCTCGTGCTGTTCGCCAAGGGCCTGCGCGGCGTGAGCCGGCTGCACCTGATCTTCGGAATTTTCGGCTACCTCGCGAGCCCGCTGTGGCTCGTCTTC
>DATHOG010000234.1:0-21830 GCA_035485115.1 Candidatus Sulfotelmatobacter sp.
TTGCGAAACGTGCAGACTAAATCCCCCTTCAATCCAACGAACGCATCGCGATAGGTAACTTGATTGGAGGCGGTTAGGTAGCCTACGGCATTGGTGAGGGTGGCGATACAGACGGTGTTGCTGCCATCGTCGTACATTACACAAACCGGGCGCGATTGCAGGTGGAGTCCGTCGGGGGTGGTGACTTGAATGACGCCATTGTAGATGTCGGGCGGAAAAGTCACGGTGTGCCTTGCGTGGCTGGCCTCCGCGCCGCCTCCAGACAGGATGGAAATGGTGTCATCCGCATCGGCGAGCACGCCGACCTCGTTGGTGTAGCAAAGTCCGGTTTCCAGCTGGGTATAAGAATGGGCGTTTGTGACGCCGTTCTGGATCACGGTCTTTTGCCAGACTTTCCAGTCCGGGCCGCGCGATACGACGCCGTATGATTGCCCTTGTACCCGAAGGCAGAGGCAGCAATTAAGAATGATGAACAACAGGGCAACAGTCTGTTTAAAACCGGCATGAATCCGTATCATTTTTGCCTTTCTGTTTTTTTCAAATGTTCGAGTTCCACCGTTTTTGCGGCTTTGATAGCACCGATGACGAAAGACCGGCGAAGGTGCCACGTCACTGGCAAAATCAGACTCACACTATATATACGCGTCTCGCGGGCAAATCTTTCAAAAAATGAGTTTTTTTGAAAATATTTTGAAGTGTCATGCCGCGATGAAGCAGATCCGACTCAGTCAAGGTTAATCAAAGTTGGTGCATTCCGAGAGACAATGAAATACGGAAGGGTCTTGACTGGTTTCCGCTCTAGTGGCGGGATCAAGGCGGACGAGGAAAATGCCGAACCGTTCAATTGCCATTGCCAGTCATTTTGGTCAAACTCGTTGGTGATTTACCTGGCTTCGGTAAGGTCGTCCCTGGCCGGGCGCGCACGGCGGAAAGTTTTTAAAATTCTTCCGCTCCTGCCGGAGCTTTTACCGATGTCGCAATTTCACCCACGGCTTCGCCGTGGGCTACTGCCGTCCGCTGCTGCCGCAGCTCAAACAAAAAAAAGCCCCGCAATTGCTTGCGGGGCGTTGGACGTTGTTGGATTTAGTTCACGCGCCGACGCTGGCGAGTTCCTCGCCGGTCTCGACGTTCACGATCTTGAACTGTTCGGCGTGCATGCCGGTGTCCGCGCGGAACGACAGTTTGCCGAAGTAACGTTTCTCCATCTCGACGAGATGTTTCTCGTCCTCGGTGCGGAGGCGATCCAGCACGGTGGGATGCACGACGATGCGCAACTGGAAGTCGCTCTCATCGCGTGTGCGTTTCTTGAGGATCTCCTGCAGCTTGCGCTGGATCTCCACGCTCATGGTGACGGTGCTCTTGACCTTGCCGCGGCCCTTGCAATACGGACAGTCGTCATAGACGGCGCTGCGCACGGATTCACTATGGCGCTGGCGGGTCATCTCCATGAGGCCGAGCTGCGAGATGGGCAGGATGTGCGTCTTGGCCTTGTCGCGGCGCAGACCTTCCTTGACGCGTTGATAAACCTGCTGGCGGTCGCGTCCGGATTTCATGTCGATGAAGTCCAGCACGATAAGCCCGCCCATGTTGCGCAGGCGGAGCTGCCGGGTGATTTCCTCGGCGGCTTCGAGGTTCACCTTCAGGATGGTGGATTCCTGGTCCTTGCCGCCCTTGTGACGGCCGGTGTTCACGTCAATCGCCACGAGCGCCTCGGTTTCGTCAATGACCAGATAACCGCCGCTCCGCAGGTGCACCTGGCGGGAGAAGGCGTTTTCCAATTGCTTCGAGATCTGGAAGCGGTCGAAGACCGGCTGCGCCTCACTGTAGAGCATGACTTTCTTCGAGGAACGCGAGGAGATCTTGGTGATCATCTCGCGCATACGGTCATACGCCTTAAGGTGATCCACCACGATGCGCTCGACGTCCTCGGTGAGGAAGTCGCGCACGGTGCGTTCGATCAGGTCCGGCTCCTGGAACACGCACGTGGCCATCGGCTGTTTCTTGATCTTGTCGGAGACCTGGGTCCATTCATCGAGCAGCAGCGCGAGGTCGCGCACGAAATAACGCAACTGCTGGCCTTCGCCGGCGGTGCGCATGATGACGCCCATGCCGTCGGGGATGTGCAGTTCGCGCAGGATTTTTTTCAGGCGCTTGCGTTCCTCCGGGTTCTCGATCTTGCGCGAGATGCCGGACTGGTCGGAGTTCGGCAACAGCACGAGGAAACGTCCGGGCAGCACGATGTTGGTCGTGACGCGCGGGCCTTTCGTGCCGATGGGTCCCTTCGTGACCTGCACGATGATGTCGCTGCCGGGCGGATAAAGGCGCGGGATGTCCTTCTGGGTGATCTTGGGCTTTTGCGGACGGCGGCCTTCGCGCTCGACGATTTCCACGCCGGAATCGAACTGGTTCGGCACGATGTCCCAGTAATGCAGGAACGCATTCTTCTCGAAACCGATGTCCACGAACGCAGCCTTGAGGCCGTCTTCGAGATTGCGCACCTTGCCCTTGAAGATGCTGCCGACGAGGCGTTCCTCGGTGGTGCGCTCGATGTTGAATTCCTCGAGCTTGCCGTTTTCCAGCACCGCGACGCGCGTTTCGAGCGTCTCGGCGTTGATGATGACCTCCTTATGCGTTTTCTTTTCGGGACGGACCAGGCGCTGCACCTTTTTGATAAGGTTGGCGGCGGTGTCCTTGATGGTCTCGATGATACCTTTCGGCTGCTCCTTGATCTTCACCGGCGTGAACGTTTCCTCGGCGGCGGGTGCGGCGGAAACTTCCGGCGCAGGCGCGACATGGGTATGTTCGTGCTTCGGTTCACCTTCCGGCGGCAGGCCGGCGGCGACGTTCTCCGCACGATCAATCTCCGTCGAGTGGCGTTTTTCAAAAACGCGCTCCGTCCCGCCCTGTTCGGTGACGGCTTCCTGGCGGGCCTCGACCGCATCGCGGTCGGTCTTTTGTTGAGCGGTGCCCAAGCCGCCCTTGGGCTTGAAGCGCATTCCCCGGCGGCGCCGTGAGAAGTTGTTGTTGCTCATGGTTTAGTATCCTTTTCTTTGGATGTATACGTTTTGCATCAGGCCCAGCGCGATCAACGAGCACAGCACTGAAGACCCGCCGTAACTTAACAGCGGCAGTGGGATGCCCGTCACCGGGACGATGCGAATGTTCATGCCGATATTCACAAACACATGGCTGAATAACAGGGTGACAACCCCGACAGCGATGAGTTTGCCCAGGCGATCGCGCGCCTGGCCGGCGATTCTCAGTCCTGAAAAGAGAACCACCGCATACAGCGTCAGCACGGTAACCGAGCCGACGAATCCTTTCTCCTCGGCAATGACGGAGAAAATGAAATCATTATGTGCCGCCCCCGACGGCATGAATTGCAGCGAAGTCTGTTTCCCTTCGCACCAGCCCGCGCCCAACAGCCCGCCCGACCCGACTGAAATCAACGCCTGCTTGGATTGAAACGAACTGTCCTCCTGCAACCGATGCGCGGCCTGGCGGTCGCCTTCCGACGCATCTTTTGCCGCAAAGTCCCTTCCGAAATACACCAACAGGCGTTGACGCTGGTATTCCTCTATCTTGATCCGCCAGTGCGGCGGCGCAAACACCTCATCCGCCACAAACAAAACCCCGACAATCCCCACCACCGCCACCAGCCGGAAGATGAACTTTCGCGGCGTCCCCGCGACGAGCATCATCACCAGGCCGGTCGGGACCAGCACCAGCGCCGAACCCAGGTCCGGTTCCTTCTTGATCAATACAAACGGCAGCGCCATCAGCCCGATGGCTTTCCAAAAAATATCCGGCCGTTTTAATTCCTCCGGCGGCCGGCTCAAAAAATTCGCGCCCGCGAGCACAAACGCGATCTTCGCAAATTCGCTCGGCTGGAATTGATAGAACGGCAGGTCGATCCATCGTCGCGCCCCCGAGTTGTGCGTCTGGCCGATATGCGGAATCAACACCGCGACCAGGCACAAAATCATCCCCCAATAGATCACGAACGACCACCGCGCCAGCGTGTGATAGCTCACCGAACAAACCGCCACGACCGCACCGATGCCCAGCGCATACCAGATGATCTGGCGGAACCAGAGCTGTGCGTACCAGAGTTTTTGCGACTCCACGGCGCCCGACATCGTCGCGCTGTAGATGAACATTGCGCCGATGATCATGAGGCCGAGGACGGCGGCCAGTTGCAGCCGTTCCAGCTTGCTCTCGTGTTCGTTGAGCGTGTCTACGGTCATTTAATTTTTTGCCACAACTTTCGGTGCGGCTTCTTTTTTCAAAATCGCCTCGTAGATGTCGCGCGCGACCGGCCCGCAATTGTCGCCGCCCGAGCCGCCGAGCGTCGGCGACTGCAACATGGCCACGATTGCGTAATGCGGACTTTCGGCCGGCGCATAGGAAGCGAACCAGTAATTGTGTCCGACGAGCCGGTTATGTTCATCCTGCACCTGCGCCGTGCCGGTCTTCGCGCAGATGTTCAGGCCGGCAATGGCGGCGGAGCGGCCGCTGCCCTCATCACCCTGCACGTCATAAAACATTGCGTCGCGCAATATTTGCAGACTGCGCGGACGCACCGTCAAACGGTTGCGGACCTGCGTGTCAGGAAAGTTCGTCTCCGCGATCCCGGAGGAAAAATCCTGCGGTGTGATTTTTTCCACGAGCCGCGGCCACAAGACCGCCCCGCTGTTGGCGATGGCCGAAACCATCACCGCCATCTGCATGGGCGTGACATCCACCTCGCCCTGGCCGATGCATACGTTCGCCGTGTTGCCCGCGCGCCAGTCGCCCGAACGAACGGCGCCCAGGCTCGGAAGATGTCCATGAGTCTCTTGTACGCCGGCAAAAACCCCGGTGCGCTCACCGAGGTGGAATTGCTGGGCGACACGCACCACGTTCTCGATGCCCGCATACTTCAGTCCCGCGTTCATGAAATAAGAGTTGCTCGAATGGATGAAGGCGTGCAGGAAATCATAATCGCCTGGCGGTGCGGTATCTTCCTTGAAATTTTTTGGACTAAAAAAATACGCGCCGTGGTGCGGATTTCGCGGATTCGCCTCGACATGATATTTTTCCCCGGGGTTCATGCCGTTGTCCAGCGCCGCAAGCGCGACCACGGTCTTGAAGATCGAGCCGGGCGCGTAATTTTCCGAGATCGCGCGGTCTTTTTCTGCACCGCTTTCCTGAAATTTCTCATATTCACCCGCTGGCCAACCCTGCGCGAAATTATTCGGGTCAAATACAGGCCACGACGCCATCGCCAGCACGTCGCCGGTACGCACGTCCATCACTACCACCGCCCCGTTCACCTCGTTACCTTTATATTTATTCTGTATCGCGTTCGCGAGGGCATCTTCCGCCGCCCGTTGCAAGTCCAGATCCACCGTCAACGTCACGTCCGCCCCCACCTGCGGCGGCGTGTCCACATCCTCGGAAATGCGGTAGCCCATGTTGTTCACGAGCACGTTGGCGACACCGGGGCGACCGTGCAGTTCGTTGTTATATTTCCCTTCGATGCCCGTTTTGCCGACATAATCGGGCAACCGGTAATTATAAAAGGCATCTTCGTTTGCCAGCGACTCACCCTCGGTTTCCCGGACCGTTTCCCCGAGCAGATGCGCCGCCATGGTGCCGTTCGGATACTCGCGTTCAGGTTCCAATACGATCTGCGCGCCGAGGCCGCCCGTGTATTTTTCCTGAAACTTCGCGATCTGCGTCTCATCCAGATTCTGTAAAATTGTGAACGGCATCGCTCTTTCCTCCGCGTAGCTGCGCGTGAATTTTTTCAGATCCAGCGTCAACGGTTCACCAAGTTCACGGCCCAGCTCGGCGACGGCGCGGCTCACCACGTTACCGCGCGCCTGCACCGCCACCTCATCCATTTCGCCCGTCTTCAAGCGGACGCGGTTGGTCTGGAGCGTCCTGGCATTGCTCCAAAATTTCCAGAAGGGCGGACTGACGACGGAAATTTTCACCGGCCGGATCTGGTCGTATTCTTTTTTGAACTGGTCGTTCAAGTCATCGAAATAAAGGCATAGATTGTATCGCGCGCGGTTGTCCGCCAGCACGCGGCCTTCGCGATCCAGGATTTTTCCACGAATTGCCGGCAACCGCACCGTGCGGTACGCCTGCGCCTCGCGATGCACCTGATATTCCCTCGTCTTCACGACCTGCACCCACCAGAGCCCGACAAACAAAATGAACAGCCCGCCCGCGAGCACCAGCGCCACGAGGCGCAGGGACGGGTCGTTCTTTTTCAGTTCGTCAACAACCAGCATTTTATTTCAATTTTCTTCCGCGCCGGATTTCACGGTCGTCGCGGAAACTGACCTGTGTCCGCAGGCGGTAACCCAGCGCCCCGCCGCACCACTCGCCCAGCGCAAAAATCACCGGGGTTGCGAGCGCCCCGCCGACGGTCATCACGACCAACTGCCAAAGCGTGCCCCAGCCAATGAGCGGTTCCTTGCCGCCGTTCAACAAAACCAGCAGCACCAGTCCGGGCACCAGCGCGCTCGCCGCCGCGCCCAGCGCCAGTTGTGCGAACGGCGAGTCACGCAAAATCAATCCCCGCTGCAGGTAGACCGGGAAACCGGCGATGAACAGCGGCAAAATGGAAATCCCCAGGGGGTTGGCGGAAAACGAGTCGAACCAGAGCCCGCCGCAGACCGCCAGCAGCGTGAGCGTGACGATGTCCGCATTGAGCGCGGCGTAAACCATCAGCGCGGGCAGCAAATCCACCTGCGCGCCGAGAAATTCCCGCAGCCCGGTCAGCGTCGCCTCGCCAAACACGGCGAGAAACGCGAAACCAAGGATGAGAGCTGGTTTGAAGAAATTCATTTGATCAAAACCAAAACTTGTTCGAGCGCGCCGAGATTGGCGTTCAATTTCACACGCGCCTCGGTCGCCAGGCCGTTTTCGGCGGATTGTGCGTCCACGATCTTTCCGATGGGGATGCCGCGCGGAAAAACCCCGCCGAGGCCGCTGGTGACGACATTTTGCCCGGCTTTCAGGTTGGCCTTGGTGGAGAGATAGCCGATCTGCACAAGGGAGTTGTCCAATGGATCGCTGGCGATGAGCACGCCCATGTCCTGGGCGGTGTTGTCCACGAGCGCGGAGACGCGACAGTTCTGGTCGCCGATGAGGACGACCTGGGAGTTCAAATAATTGACGGCGGAAACGCGTCCAACCAGCCCGTCCGGGGTCATCACGGGCATGTTGGTCTGGATGCCATCGCGCGAACCCATGTCAATCAGCACCGTCCGCCACCAGTTGGCGGGGTCGCGCAAGACGACGTTCGCGGGCTTGAACTTCCACGGGACGTTCTGTTGCCAGTCAAGCAATGCGTGGAGCTGGTTGTTTTCGCGGACGATGGCGGCGGTCTGGATCTGCTGTTCCTTGAGCTGCTGGTTTTCGCGGCGGAGCGCGTCCACCTGCTTGAGCAGTTCGCGGCGCGGCAGGACGGAATCGGCCAGGTCGGCGGGCAGTTGCTGGGCGGCCCCGGCGAGGCCAAACAACGGCAGAAACCAGCTGCCGATGGCGAGCTTGAGGCGCGAGGTCGCGCGCGAGGGCAGGCTCATCAGGAGCACCACCACCAGCACGACCGCACCGACTGCGAGATAATTTTTTTGCTTAAGCATCCGCGTAACGGCGTTTCAGCCGTTGGCGGTGAACGGAATCCCTTTGAAGAAAAATCAGTATTTGGCGTTCGTGGCGACGCGTTTCAGGAATTCGATTTCCTGCAACACGCGGCCCGTTCCCTCGGCGACGGCGCTCATCGGGTCGTCGGCGAGATGCACGGGCAGACCGGTTTCACCGGCCACGAGACGGTCAATGCCGCGGATCAACGAACCGCCGCCGGCCATGACCAGCCCGCGATCCACGAGATCGGAGGCGAGTTCAGGAGGGCAGCGTTCGAGAGTGATGCGGATTGATTCGAGAATGCTCGAAAGCGGTTCCTGCAAGGCTTCGCGGACTTCCTCGGAACGGATCGTCAATGTCTTGGGCAGGCCCGACCCCAAATCGCGGCCTTTCACGTCCATCGTCAATTCCTGTTCCAGCGGAAATGCGGAGCCGATGCGAATCTTGATTTCTTCAGCGGTGCGTTCACCTATCATCATGTTATAGGCACGCTTCATGTGGGCGATGATGGTGGCATCGAGTTCGTCCCCGCCCACCCGCAGGCTGCGGCTGAAGACGATGCCGGCGAGGGAAATGATTGCGATTTCGCAAGTCCCGCCGCCGATGTCCACGATCATGTTGCCCGCCGGCTCATGCACCGGCAGACCGACGCCGATGGCCGAAGCCATGGGCTGCTCGATCAGATATACCTCGCGCGCTCCCGCGTGCGTGGCGGAATCCTTTACCGCCCGTTTCTCCACCTCGGTGATCCCCGAGGGAACTGCGACCACGACGCGTGGCGCAATCAATTTGCGATGATGAACCTTTTGGATGAAATGCCTCAGCATTGCCTCGGTGATCTCGAAGTCGGCAATCACGCCGTCTTTCATCGGGCGGATGGCCACGATGTTGCCGGGTGTGCGGCCCAGCATTCTCTTCGCTTCGTCACCGACGGCGAGGACATTGGTTGTCCCCGCCTGAATGGCCACCACGGAAGGTTCGCGCAGGACGATTCCACGATCCCGCACATAAACGAGGGAATTTGCAGTGCCCAGGTCTATGCCAATGTCATTGGAGAACAGGCTTTTGAATTGCTCTAGCATGAATGTGCCTAATCCCCCACAGTTAAAACCGCGCCATCCCAAAGGTCAAGCTGCGAATGTTACGGAAGAGTGCCAGCCGGCCGGATTTTAACGCGTAAATTCGACGAAATAGAATTCCTTCCGCGCCGGCGGCAGCCAGCGTGTGTACGGCAATAGCGCCACCACCTTGCACTTTTCCAGCGGGGTGAACGTCAACACATATTGCCCGGTGACCTGCGGAAAAAAATAGTGTGTGAACGGCAAAACCATCCCGGGCCGTCCGTCGGCCATCCCGGTGGAGGCCGCACCTGGCGGCGGGTTAAGACCCGCGGTGGCGTACCAGCCGTTCCATTCGAACCCGCCTTCGATGTCGTTGGGCTGGATCTTGCTTAGGGTCACGGCGCGTTCGCCCAGTTGCCAGCGCGCGGAATTCCATGCCAGCCAATCGTGCATCAGCACAATCGAAATCACCGTGTAAATCAACACCGCCACGATGCCCGTCCGCCAACGGAAGACGTCCGTCCGGGCGGCCAGCAAAAAGATTGCACCCGGTAAAAAAACTTCCAGATAACGGTCAATCACCGTCGGCAATGAAAGCAGGATGAAAAGCTGGATCAGCGTGAAGAGGGGCAGCGCCTTCCAAAATTTGCCGGCACCGACGGCTTCCAGCAGCACGGTCAGGATTCCTGCCGCCCCGATGCAGCCCAGCACGGTGAGCGCGATACGGATGCCCGGCGTCAGCAAAATATCCCGATCACCCCCCACCAATCCGTCCGTATAAGTTCCTTCCAGGCTCAACATTCCCCCGCAATATGGAAACAGGCCGCCGGGACGCAGGCTGACCGGCGAGAAACGAAAATACCCCGCGGCGAGCAGCATCACGACGAGGCTGCCGGAAAAAATCCGCCAACGCTGCGGTCGAAACACCAGCAATCCCAGCGGCAACACCACCAGCCCGCATAAATGCAGCGCGAAGAATAGACGGGGCAATGATTCCCTGAAATGAAATTCCGGCGACATCGGCAGCACGTCCGTCCGCCGCGAGAACCAACACGCGACCAAGCCACAGACGACCACGGGCGCGGCGATGGAAAATATCCAGAACGGCTGCCACCGGATTTCCCGGGCGCGCCAGAATGACAGCCCCGCGGCCAGCGGCACGGCCAACATTGTCTGCCGCGTGGTCACGGCAAAAACCCCGGCGAGCATCGCCGCCCAGAGCCAGCGCCGGTTTTTTGAATCCAGCGCGCGCGCATAAAAACATAACGCCAGCAGCCCGAACGAAATCGCCGGCACATCCGTCATGTAAGTTCCCTGCGAGACGAACCATAATGGGTCCAGTGCCAGCACACCGGCGGCGAAGGCCGCGATGCGTTCCGAAATCCCTTCCCGCCGCAGCAGGTCATAAAACGCCGCCAGCCCCAGCCATGACAGGACGATCACCGAGAGACGCAACGCAACGTGCTGAAGCGATATCGCGTGTAAAAACGGCCACGACCACATCCATTGCCCGAGTTGCGGCATGCTCGCCCAGTTTGAATAGTGGATGCCCTGCGACTGCGAAAACCAGATCGCGCCATGCGCGAACGCCCAGTCATCGCCCAGTGGAAAATCTTGCGCCGACGGCGGGATGGCGAGAAAAATCACCCCCCACGCCAGTGCGGAGAACAGGATCGCCCAGGACCACGGCGGAAAAAATTTCCAGCCCGGGCGGGCCAACTCCATCCCGGGTTTTGCGCCGGCATTCATCCGCGCAGCGTCTCAATTATGGGACGGTTCAGGCAAACACAATTTCCGTCGTCGCGGCCGCTTCGTCCCAGCCGCGCGTGGGCTCGGCGGTGACGGATGAAATATCCTTGATGGAGATTTGCCGGCCGCGCGTCTTCGGTGATTTGATCTCCACCTTGGACGGGTCGCACGTTTGCTGCGATACCTTTTGGTGCGGCGCGGGCTTGTAACGGATGTAAAGTTTCTTTGGCGTCTCGGGCGCGAAATACAGCACGCGCGATTTTTCCGGGATGCAGAAATAAACCTTGTTCATGATCGTGCCGCCGAAGGTGAACCGCTTCAGGTAGCTCGCATTGCGGTCCGTATAAGCGCAGGTGAAAACTTTTTCACGGTCCGGCAGACCGCAATAGTACAGCTCCTGGCCGACGAACAGTTTTTCCGGCAGATCGGTGACCTTGAAGGTGCCGTCGCGGAACACGAGCAGGAGCTTGTCGAACTTGGTGCATTCGACCTTGAATTCCTCGCCGGAAACCTTGTAGCCCACATAACCGCTCTCGCGGTCGTAGCTGATCTTGAACGCCTTGAACGCCACTGCCTTTGCATCCACTTCCTCGTGGCGTGAAGACTTGGTGGTCAGGCGCGGATACATCGGGCCGTATTTTTCCAGCAACGCCTCCAGATGATTGATGACGTATTTGGTCAGGCCCTTCAGGTTTTTGCGCGTCTCGTCCAAATCCGTCTTCGTTTTCTCCATCTCCTCGCGATGCTTGTTGATGTCGAAAAGCGAAATCCGGCGGATACGAACCTGCAACAACCGTTCCACATCCGCATCCACGATTTCGCGGACCAGTTCCTTCTTGAACGGCTTGAAGCCTTCATAGACCGCGGCCATGACCGCCTCGTTCGTCTTGCATTTCTCGATCAGCTTGTAGATGCGTTCCTCGATGAAGATGCGTTCGAGCGTGCGGTAATGCAGTTCGTCCAACAGGTTCTTCTCGCGCAATTCCAATTCCCGTTTGAGCAACGCGACGAGCTGCCGCGTGTTCTCTTCCAGCACCTCGCTGACGGTGAGTTCCAGCGGACGGTTGTCCTTGATGACCACGATGCGGCTCGTGATCGTCGTTTCGCAATCAGTGAAGGCATAGAGCGCATCCACCATCTTCTCCGCGTCCACGCCGGCCGGGCACTTGATCTCGATCTCGACGTTTTCGGAGGTGAAATCGTTGATGGATTTCACCTTGAGCTTGCCCTTGCGCGTGGCGTCCTCAATGGAGGCGATGAGCGAATCCGTGGTGGTCGTCGGCGGGATTTCCGTGATGAGCACGGTGGATTCGTCCTTGGTCTTGATGCGCGCGCGGACCTTCACCGAACCTTTGCCATCCTGATAATCCCGCGCGTCCATCAAACCGCCGGTCAGAAAATCCGGCAGGCACTTGAACGGCTGCTTTTTCAAGATCGCGATCTGCGCCTCGAGCAGTTCGGGGAAATTATGCGAGAGGATGCGCGCGCTCAAACCGACCGCGATGCCTTCCGTGCCGAGCATGAGCGTTAGCGGCAATTTACAAGGCAGCGTGACCGGTTCCTTGTTCGTGCCGTCGTAGCTCGGAATGAAATCCGTGATGGCGTCGTTAAAAACGTTCGTGCGCGCCAGTTCCGTCAGGCGGCATTCGATGTAACGGTTCGCCGCCGCCGGGTCGCCGGTGAAAATATTTCCGTAATTCCCCTGGCCCTCGATCAAATAACGCTTGTTCGCCAGCACCACGATCGCATCGCTGATGGACGCATCGCCGTGCGGATGATACTGCATCGTATGGCCGACGATGTTGGCGACCTTGATGAACTTGCCGGAGTCCTTCTCGTGCAACGCCCACATGATGCGTCGTTGCACCGGCTTGAAACCGTCGGCGAGATTCGGGATTGCGCGGTCGCGGATGACGTAACTCGCGTAATCGAGAAACCCGCGGTCCACCCGCGTGTGCAGGCCGAGGGCGACCTTTTTGGGATCGAATGGTTTGTGCGTGATGCCCTCAACCATTTCGGCGACGACGTGCTGTCCGCCGTTCGATTCGGCGGGTTTTTTAGATTTAGGTTCGGCAGGCACCGGCGCTCCCTCGATTGGCAGCTCGGGTTGCCCGGAATTTTTCTTTGGTCTGGCAGACATGTTTTTTTGCGTCGCGCATTAAGCCACAACTCCGCGACGACGGCAAGAATGCGCTTAGAATTTTAACCACAGATGGACACGGATGGACACGGATCGTTTGAATGAAAAAGGCCACAGGGTGGCGGCCAATCAAGAGCATTTGAATTGGCGGAAGCGGGTGGGCTGGGGCTTCTCGATTTTGAACACTCGAAACTCGTTCAGCGGTTGACGGGTTGAGTCCGAAATATGTGAATATGCGGGAACCGGTTATGACCCGATTCCATGGCACTATTTCTCATTTATTCTCATTTTTTGCTTGTCGCCGTTTGTAATCCAGCCGATAGTTTCATTGGCTCTGCTTTAACCGAAGCCTGACGTTATGCGTCAGAGATTCATGTAGGTTAAGTGGGGCCGTTTTTCTTTTTACGTTTGGTCATTTCCTCGCGATATTCCACCTCCGACGGCATGAAACGCCAGTGGAAAAGGGGCGCGACGGCTGTGGCAATAATTGAACCCAAAGCCAGAAACACGTCATTAGTCAGGCTTGACCCCATTGCCGCAGCGGGCGGTTTCAAACTGCCGAGAGTTTGCACACCGGAAGAATTGATGGGAGTATCCCTATATGAATAACGATCCGATTGTGGAAGAAGTCCGGCGCACCCGCGACAAACTGGCCCGCCAGTTTAACTACGACATCCATACCATTTTTGCCGACTTGCGCGCGCGCGACCGCGCGGAAGACCCGGCGCACCCGCTGGTGCAGGATGCCAGCGAGTGGACGGAAGCATCGGCAACGGTTTTTAATGACAAACCGCCGCGCCAGCCCTGAACCTTTGCGCGAAGAAACTCAAAGACGACCAGAACGATGTGCTGGACAGCATGAGCGGCTATTTACGCCCGCTCGTAGCCAAGCGGCAGGAGAGACGGCGAACCGGGACCAAGGGCGAGCGACAAAAATATACCATTAGTCAGGTTTGGCCCCTTTTCATTTTTTAGTTCGGAGAAATTCTAGAAGCATGTCCGCAAAACGAAGGACTGCACAGAAGATCTGCACCACCCAGTAGAACGATTGCCTCCGGCGTCCAGGACTGCGCGGTGGGCGAGGCCGCCGACTGCTGCTGTATTCAAGCGTTAGATGAAAACTACGTTTCATGGTGTGACGATGTCACAAGCCAGTTGGCGAAGTCGACGGGAGCCATTTCCGCCAACAAAAATGACGGAGCATCACGCTTTGTTCACTCGCGCCATGCTTTTAAATTTGCTCCTCAATGCCTGCAAAATTCGCCGCCGAACACGAGAGGGGTATTTTAGGTCTTCTTTGGATTTCACCGTCGCTGCCAATTCTTTGATATTAACGACGTCCACGTATTCTTTCTGTAGTAATCCTTGTGCTATTTCCCACCAAATCTGCCAGTTTTCACCAGAAAAACGCTCTAATGTCAAAAGCTTTTGTTCCCAATCGTCTGACTTTTCGTCAACATAGTGTCCCTCTTGCATAATTTCGATTTCCTGGCACAAATGCAGTGCCCATTTCCCGATAGTGTCTGAAGCTTTCCACCTTGCTTCCTCACCAATTGGAAACGGAAATTTTTCCCCTACTTTCAGCAGTTTTAAAATGGCCTTGTGATCTCCATCGAAATCAGGGTGCAGCGATTTTAGTACCGGCCATGTGGGCAGGGTTCGAGGCCAAAAACCTAAAACCTTCGAATTCTCAATAGCTTTGTTGTTTATCTCTTTAATGAACGGAATGATAATTTGCGCAATTTGCCCCAAAATCTTCGGGTCTTTGTTTTCTGAAAGTACCCACAACAATCCCAATATTCTGCGGGCCTTCCAAAATAAAGCCACCGACAAGACGGCTACGACATCGAAAGGTTGATGCACTTCCCTTGAGCCGATTTGCTGCCCCGAAAGTCGGTAATCAGCAGGTATCATGAGCTTGTCTTCAAACCAGTGACGTCCGGCCGCCTCGCCCGAAATGAATTCCAAGAGAGCTTCCCGTAAATTGTCCTTAAACTCCTTCTTGTAAATCCAGTCGTCTGGTCCGTCAAAATCGATGGCTTCAAATTTTTTTAACAAAGCACTGACATTGGCGGCGTGTTCTTTAATTGCTTTCTTTTTTGCCATCTTTCCTTCAGCAATCATCTTTTTTGCAATATCACGGATGACCTTTGGATCTTTGAGCTGTTTGTATTTTTCCAAAGTATCAGGCTCTCTGCTGAGTACATTGTTTATCACCCCGATGGTGCTTTCTAGCTCAGACAATTTCTTACTGGTCAATGCGCGGGCGTTTTTTTGATTTTTGTTTTTTTCATATTCGACAGCCAATTTTTTGTAGTGCGAAAATTTGTCAAAATCTTGCCCGTCCAGGTCGTCCCTGAATATCGGGACCCATGGCTTGATTCCACCATTTGGCGGTGCCGATTTTGCACCTAGAGTTCTTTGTTTTTTCATACCTGAAAACGGAGCGTTTCTCTTGATTAAGGAGTGCAGAAAATATTTTGTAAATGGGTTTCGGTGAAAACCGCCACCCAAAATTCTTCTTCGTCAAATGGTTTTATAAGCTGGTTGCGTTTAACCAACCGCCGAAGTTCGTCCCGATCTTGCCTTATTCAGTCGTAGTCAGCTCTGAATTTTTAATTCTCAAAGGGCGGAAACAAGGCATTGGCCAGGCCAAATCACCCTTGGTTCCGGCTTAAAAATTAAACAATTTTTGCGGCTTCTTTAAGCACTACGTCATCAGACGTCGCCGGTGTCTGGAGTATTTTGAGTACACGTGCGCGATGTCGACGAACAGGCAGCCAAATTGTCTCGCCTGGACGACCTGATTTTGTAACTAGGTTGTGGTGCTGCAGGTCTGCGAGAACATCAGAAACAAGTTTTTGCTGCGATGAATTTAACCCCCTAAAAAGTGCTTGTTCCTGACGACCACTCAAACTTTGAACAAAAAGTTTTTTAAGGACAGATAGCATCACTTTCATTCCATCATTTACAGCCAACCGCGAGATGGATTCCGTAGTAAGCGTGCCGTCGAGAAATAATTCAACGTCTGATCCTTCAAATTTTCCCTTTGGCAGGTCTGATGTTGATACTCGGCCATCAATTTCATGAATTAAACAATTTGAAAAGTTTGGACATTTTTCGTCGGCACCAGCGTCAATTTCGATTCTGGTAAAATAACAACTGTTAAAGTCGACAGCGGACAAGCTTGCCCCATCGGCTTGCACAGTGAGATTGTCAAAAGTAACATTTTCGATTCGCACCGATTCAGTGCAGGGGAGACCAAGTTTGCGCGATAAAAACACAAGGTCAGCGTTCAAAACACTAGACTTCTGTTGCTTTGCAGCAGTGCTAAATGCTGGCTTGAGATTTCCTTCTTTGGTGCAGAGGAAAGCAAGCTTCGCAGCTGCAATTCCCAATCCGGTGTCTCCGAGCGGCGACAAAGCATTACATAGTTGTAGAATACAGTTGCAGTTGTAAGGCTCGGAAACAAACCTAATTAGATCACCTGCCTTGCAAGCGTCCGCCAATTCTGTATCAACGAAAACACGCGATCCTTGCTCAGAAGCCGCGCGCCCCATGCCCGGAAGACGTTGCAGTACGATTAGCGATTGATCTGCGGGTTCGTAGCCGCAAACTTCGGCAAAGGCATCTGTCATTTCGCGCGGAGTGAGTGGTCCTAAACCACCCTCTTTTTCTCGAACGCGAGTTGCGAGATTTTCGAGGATAAGGCGGATTAGCTGGCCAGAAATTCCTGCTTCAATTTTCGCTTCACGAGTGCAAAGTTCATCAAGAAGCAAATCCCAGCCCGTCGATGGGTCTTCACAATAAAGAATCGTTTCAAGAGTGTCCTCACCAGAAAGTGTGCGTATACCTTTGGAAAACAGTGTCCCCAAGAGCAATGGTCTGGATGGCATCCACGCCGGAACTTGACCAACGTAGCCGAGGTTCTCCAAAAATCGTTTGATTTGAACTTCATTAAATTCGCCAAGCATTATTTCAACGAAACCATCGGATTTGAGCGTGGCTCTGCGTTCCTCATCTGAATCAAAAAAGCTGTCCCGTCCGGCAAGCGCAATTCCAGAATTTTTTGGCGAATCAGAAATAAGTCTGCGCACGCCCTCCATGCTTCGATACCGAGCTTCGCGCAGACGCTTCCAACCGCCTTGCAATCCCAGGGACGAAACTTCGTCGAACCCGTCAATCAAAAGGATTACGTAACCAGCTCGCCAAGC
This sequence comes from Candidatus Sulfotelmatobacter sp., assembly GCA_035485115.1. Classification (GTDB taxonomy): domain Bacteria; phylum Verrucomicrobiota; class Verrucomicrobiia; order Limisphaerales; family UBA11358; genus UBA11358. The sequence continues at coordinate 16,809 of DATHOG010000234.1, forward strand.
GCGTACCAAGTGTGCTGGATTATTAAATCCAATAGCACGGGCATGCCGTTCAAGAATCTCCGCCGGATCGGTTTGGCCATGATGTTCCCGTAGATTCAAATAAACCGGAAACTGTGGAGCGGTGAGATTGGAGTAATGTTCCGACAGGGCAAAAAATATTTCCCGCAATGTCATGCTTTTCCCCACTCCGTAGTCACCGAGAAAAACAAATCGCTCGCCGGAAGCAAGCTTGCTTACCATGTCCTTAATTTTCCAAAGATGAAACGAATCGCGTTGTAGTAGCTCAATTTCAACGTATTTTAAATTTTCCGTGAATGATTCGTTGCGCGGATCGTAAGCGCTGCCAAACCGGTGGTTCAACCGGAGTTTAAGATAGTCGGAAGCATCAATAATTTTTGCTTGAAATTGATGGAACGAAAGAGCCGTTGTGGACGCTTTCGCCGTTTGGCAAACGGTTCGTTGGTCAGCGGTGACATCCTCTTTTGTGATAAACCAGCACTTTACGGCCTTATCACGTTTCGTTTTTCTCAATTTCTCGGCTACGGCAGACATTTTTTTTGTGTCCTCTTCCGCCTTATATTTCTGGCGCGAAATGGTGCATTCTACAAGATGAACACACTCTTCAGTTTCAAAAAAACCGTCATGCTCGCGTCCATCTATCATGGTAGAGCCGCTACCCGCCGCTGCGGTAACCCAGAGGAGCGAAGCAATCCGGCGGACTTCCTTTTCAAAAACATTGTCAGTATCAAAAGCCATAGCGTTGTTAAATTGAATTCAACTTGTGACCGTCACAAGCGATTCTTCCACCTGATCATCGTCTGTGCTCGCCGAATCCGTCTCAACTTTATTCATGTTGGACTGCTGAGGCAAGCGCAGGGCGTGCCGTTTTTGTGAATGGAATTATCTGCCATTCCCGCGGGACTTGAACCGATTTGATGATGTGTTTCGAGCAAGGTGGAAGGACGTTTTGTTTCGGAGGGACGAGTTCCACGAGTCCCTGGCATCGTTTTTGATCGGAGACTCGCGGAGCTCGTCCCTCCGATTTTGTCGGAAGCCATTTTTGCCATGGGTCGAGGCTAGAAAATCAAGGGCGGCTTGTCAAAGGCGGGGATGTCAGAATTAGTCCCAGAAAAGACGGACCAACCGGGATCTGTGCAAAGCGGAAAGCGACCGGGTCAAGGCTCCTCACCCCGACCCTCTCCTCGTTTAGCGAGGAGAGGGAGAAACGTGCGCTGCGTCTCGTCGTAACCATGCGCGCTGACGGGTTCGAGCCGGACGGGCGATCTAGATGGCGCGGACTCACGTCCACGGCTACAGGTGATGACGGTTTTTAATCCGCAGCCCGGTGTGAAGGTACGTGTCTGTCCATAAAGATACAGTCTCGTCACCTCGTCTCCTGCCTGGCTAAAAATACGCCGAGCGGCGGGGCATTCCGATACGATAGGTTCAATCCGCGAGCCGCCGGTTGTTGGCAATGCTGCGGCTGGTCTGCGACACAGCCGCGCTCCGGCAAATTTGGGACGCCGACACGAAATTCATGGGGACTCGCCCTGCTTTCGGGTTTCGACGCAGTCAGGATTTTGGCGGCGGGTTTGCGGCCAGATAAGTTTCCAAATGGACAATCAATGGCGGAAGGTCGCGCTGGACGGTGTCCCAAACCACATTCAAATCCACGTCGTCATAGTCGTGGATGAGAATGTTCCGCATGGCAGTCAGAAGCCGCCACGGAATCTCCGGAAAAAGGTTGCGGCCTTCGGGAGACAGCCGGCGGGCAGCTTTGCCAATGATCTCGAACTTGCGGTTGACCGCCTCGTATTTTTCCTCATTCGCCTTGAAAGCCTCCAAAGAAACCCCGCCGGTGAAACGCTGGATGGCCCTGGCCGCTTCCAGAATATCCTCCAGATAGGCATCATCCTTCCGCATAAATGGGGGTCGCGGTGGTGAGGATGGAATGTTTGCGATAGCGGTTGCGGCTGCTCTCGATGGCGCGCCGGCTCACCAAGTCCACCGACCGGCCAAACAATTCAGCCAGCTTCTCCTGCATATCCGCCCAATCGAGCAAGGTGGGGTGCGCGTCGGTTCGCAGCGTCGCCAGCAAATCCACATCGCTTCCATCCCGAAAGTCATCACGCAAAGCCGAGCCGAACAGTTCCAGCCGGGCGATGCCGCGCTCACGGCAGAACCGGCCTAATCGTTCAGGATTGAAATTCAGCTTCACGGTTATGTTTTAGCATTTTGAACCATCCCTGTCAAAGCACGCGATTCGATTTGGTCCGGGACCGGCGGTTCCGTCGCCGGTTTGGAGGACGCCATTTTTGCCTAGAAAATGAAGGGCGGAATGTCAAAGCCGGGAATGCGGGACGATTTGGCAGGCGATGGTTGATATGGCTTTTCAAAATGACATTGATGCATTCATGTTCAGAGACGCTAAAGGTAGGGCGCGTCACTCCGTGCGCGCCGCTCTTGGCCAGACACACGACGGCGCGCACGGAGTGACGCGCCCTACCCGCCTCAGCCATGCCGAAGTTGTTGTGATTTGCCATAGTTGATGGGGGAGGCCGAGCCGGACGGGGTCAGAGCCTGACTGGCACTCCTGATGGCGCGGACTGAGGTCCGCGGCTACAAAATAGGTGGTTATGAGGGATCCGTTCATGGTTAAAAGAATTGCCGTCCATGGCCATGGATTCTTATGCCCGCACGGGTCAATAAGCACCAGCGGCAGGGCCAGGCCGGAAATGAAAAAACGTGAATTGTAAGGAATAATGCCGGAACCGGGCTTGGCATGGCGATTGCATCACATATTTCATAGGTCAAGCAGTCTGCCAGCAATCCACGCAGCTTCATTATTCCCGTCCCGGCCGGCGGATCATCCCCCAGGCCGGGGCCTGCCTTGTTTGGGCCATCGATTAAAAATCAAAATTTAAAATGAAAAAACGAGGCAGCGCCCGGGTTTGGATTTTGTTTACATGGCCCGTTTAATTGTTGACAAAGTTTACTTTTTGGCTATCCTTATTTGGATTGGCGATTGCCAATTGCGGATTTGCAGGTTCCTCCTGCGCCAAGGCTTCCGCCGTCGTTGAAACTATGGCGGGACAAGCTGGAGGACAGGTGTTCTTTGACATAGCCACGAAGTGGCAAACGAGTGACATACGGTCCGAGCCGGACGGCGCGGGCGCGGGGTGGAATGTCTTGAACCAAGCCATTCCATCCCTACCGCCGGCACCAACGGGCATTGAATGGAAAAAAACATACGCATATGTGCGCCTGGCCGGCAAAAAATCTACGCTTATGTTCGGATAAATTCGCTTATGTTCGCTTAACGGGAATTTTTTAATCGCAAGACGCCAAGGCGCAGCCGAAGGTCGAGGACGGGATATTGGTAAACATTAAAATTACGAAACGAACCCAATTTTCCGCAAAAAAGCCAATGAAAGTGCATATGTGTCCAAAAAAACGAACCCAATTTCCGGGCTAGGCGAGCCGTTTTATCCGACCGGATCAAAGTAAATCAAACCTGAATTTTGTTGAAAGGTGATGGTTCGGAAAAGGCTAAGTTTGGCAGTAAATGAGGTTGGCCACCGCAATTGTATCAAGGTCACGCGAATTGCAATAGCGGCTCGCGGGGACGCTCGCCCCACCGGTCAAACCGGGTCGAGGTTGGTCAAACTTAGTCAAGGTTCAGTGACCAAACTGAGCAGATAACAGATGGATGAGTACGTTCCTCAAATCCAAGTGAATCGCACCAAATCCGACCAAATCAAACCCGCCTGCGTTAAAACTTCCGCCGTCGTTGAAACTTCCACCTTCTCCCGCATGCGGGATACGGCGCGACAAGATGGCGGGACAAGCATAGTCAAAGTTAGTCAAGGTTGGTTGAAAGTTTGAAATGTCTCGAAGTGACGCGGGTGGGACGTTCGTTGCGACCTCGACTGCGCTCGGTCGCGGACGGCGCAGCGCGCCATCCCTACCGGCAGGAGTTTTGCGGATTTTGACGACTTTTGCCGAGCCGCAGGGCGGCGGCCAGTCGGGGGCAGTTAAATCGTTAAATTGGGAAAACCAGTGGCAAGGATTGCCTCATTACCGGTCGTTTAAATCTTCACTGCGCCGGCGTCCAGGTATCGTCCGGGTCATACGCGGTCATGGCCTTCGCAATCTTCACGGTCTTCGGACCGAGGTCCTTTTGATAGATCCTGCCTTGTTGATTGACGATGAAGGTGGTCACGCCGGTGTTTCCCCATTCGGCCGGCCACGCCACGAGGGCAAATCCCGCGATCATCCGCCCGTTGATGAGGTAGTTATATTTCCCGCCCGGCGCGTGTTTGCCCTGACACGTCAGGATTTTAAAATAATACCCGTGATACGGCGCCTGCCCGTCGTTCAGCATCTTGGCCGTGCGATGGTAGCCTTCCACCCGCGCCTGCGCGATCAGCGGACCCAGGGGACTCAAGTCCTCGTCCGGTTGATTCGTCGGCCAGAAAAGTCCGTCGTGGGTGCCGGGCGTGCTGCGCAGAAACTGGGCGTAGGCCAGCACTCCGTCGCCCAGGCGGTCCTCGCCGGCATATTCGCGCTGGGCGTCCACATAGGCATGGCAGACATTCATCGCGCCGATTTCATCCCGGCCGATGCGGCGGTCGAGGATTTCCTCCTTGCCGGCGGCGGTATCAAAGAACCATTGGCCGTCCTGTTTCACCAACGGAATCGGAAACGGCCAGCCGTCCGCGCCGATTTGCAGCGTGACCTTGGAATCTGAATTGGTTTCCAATGCGCTTTTTTCCGTCAGGTGCTGGACGAACAGTTTGTATTCCTCCGTGGCCTGAACCACATCCGGTGAAATCAATTCATGTTCTGCCGGCCCGAAAATTGATTGCAGCGCGTTCGTGTCATGAGTTGTGGCGGCCGTCACCAAAGCAGCCAGGGCGGCGTCAGGTGAAGCAAAGGTCTCCGCTTCTTGTGCCCGGACACAAACCGGCAATGCCAGCCCCAGCCCTATTGCCGCCAAAAATATATTTTTGAAAATCATAG